>JAFMJU010000381.1 GCA_017853285.1 Gemmataceae bacterium | reverse complement strand
GTGTTTTGAGCACGAGCCACGGCGTGATGAGCGACCGTCAGGCAAAATCCAAGAACCTGGGTGGCGAGGTGCTCTGCACCGTTTGGTGACCCATTGTCGGCTTACTTTAGGGTGGCTTTTGATATTCGGCCGGGATTCCGGCGCGTGGCAATGTGACTGGGGGGCTGTTCGTGTCTCGTATCGGCAAGCAACCGGTGGATCTTCCTGCCGGAGTGGATGTGAAGGTGAACGGCCAAAAGGTCGAGGTGAAGGGCCCCAAGGGTACCCTCAAGCTTGACGCTCACCCCCTGGTCCAGGTGGTCCACGATTCCGGGGCCCGCAAAGTCCAGGTCAACCGCAAGGGTGACGAGCGACTGGCCCGTTCGGTGCATGGTCTCACCCGCACCCTTATCGCCAACATGGTCGAAGGGGTCACCAAGGGTTACGAACGGCGTCTGGTGGTTTATGGTCTCGGTTACAAGGCCGAGATCGACAAGAAGGACAAGCGGACCGTTCTGCTGAAATTGGGCTTCGCCAACACCAAGGCCGTGCGCGCTCCCGAGGGAGTTACCGTCGAGGTGGGCGACACCAACTACCGCATCGAGGGTGGCGGAGGCGAGGAAAAGCTTGCCTGCATCACCGTTCGCGGTTCCGACAAGCAACAGGTGGGTCAGTACGCCGCGGAAATCCGGGCCGCACAGCCCGCCGAGCCCTACCAGGGCAAGGGTGTCCGTTACTTCGGCGAGAATGTCCGCCGCAAGGAAGGCAAGACCAAGGGCGCCTGACGCCCCCTTTGACATATCGGCAAGGTTAGCGCCCGGGGAGGGGCGTCATGAACGCGCAGAAGCGAAAAGCGGTTTCTCAGGAACGACGGCGCAACCGCGTCCGGCGGGCTGTCAGGGGCACGGCCGATCGGCCCCGCCTGACTGTCTTCCGTTCCAGCAAGCACATTTATGTCCAGCTCATCGACGACGATCAGGGCAAGACCCTGGTCGCCGCAAGCACGGTTTCCCCCGAGCTGAAGGGCAAGGTCAATTATGGCGGCAACATCAAGGCCGCCGAGGCTGTTGGCGATTTGGTCGCCCAAAAGGCCAAGTCCGCCGGTTTGAGCAAGATCTGCTTCGACCGCGGTCATTACCGATACCACGGGCGCATCAAGGCGCTCGCCGACGCCGCCCGCAAGGGTGGCCTCGATTTCTGAAACGACGGACGGCACACGGGTGAGGTGAGAGCATGGCAAGGGAAAGGGAACAGCGCGAGCAGGGCGACAGCGGCCTTGAGGATCGCCTGATCAAGGTGCGTCGCAGCTCGGCCACGGTGAAGGGTGGCCGCCGGTTCACCTTCAACGCCCTGGTTGTGGTGGGCGACAAGAACGGCCGCGTCTCGGTTGGATACGGCAAGGCGAACGAGGTTCCCCCGGCTGTCGAGAAGGCCACCAAGGACGCTACCGACGGCGTGCGGCGCGTGAAGCGCGTTTCCCTCACAGGCAAACGCGGCTCGTTCACCATTCCCCATCGCATCATCGGCCGTTACGGTGCCAGCAAGGTCATCATGGTTCCAGCTGGTCCCGGCACCGGTGTGAAGGCCGGTGCCAGCGTCCGGGCGGTTCTTGAAGTGGCCGGGGTGAACAACATCCTGACCAAGAGCCACGGCAGCACCAATCCTATCAACCTCGTGAAGGCCACCCTGGACGGCCTGAAGAATCTGCGGTCGCGCGAAGAAGTGCAGCGCCTGAGAGGAGTGGCTCTCTAACATGGACCTTTCGAATCTTTCCAACGGCGTTCACCGTCTGCGCAAGAAGAAGCGCGTCGGTCGCGGTATTGGCTCTGGTCATGGCAAGACTGGCAGTCGCGGCATGAAGGGGCAATACTCCTCCGCCGGCGCCGAGATGCCCGGCAAGGTGTTCGAAGGTGGCCAAATGGCCCTCTTCCGCCGCATCCCCAAGCGCGGTTTCAGCAACGGCACTTGGGCCAAGAAATTCCATGTGGTCAATGTTGGTGACTTGCAGAACCTGCCCGAAGGCAGCGTGGTCGACCAGACCAGCCTGGACCAGGCCGGTTTGGCGCAGGGACCGGCGGATGGCATCCGGGTGCTGGGCACCGGCGAACTTACCCGCAAGTTGACCGTCCGCGCGGACCACTTCAGCAAGTCCGCCCGCGAGAAGATCGAGAAGGCGGGTGGTAAGGCTGAACTGGTGGCCAAGCCCAAGCCTCCGGTGCGCAATAAGATGAAACCCAAGCAGGCCAAGGATTGATTCCGCCCGCTGGATCGTCTAGACACGCCGGAGCCGGCCCATGGGCGCCTTGTTGAATATTTTCAAAATCCCCGAATTGCGGGGGAAGCTGCTTTTCACGCTGGCTTTCCTCGCGATCTACCGGATCGGCTTTTCCATTCCGCTTCCCTTCGTCAATCAGGCCACGCTCCATCGTGGCATGGGCGGCGGTGATGGTTTGGATAACCTGTTCAACTTTGTCTCCATGTTTTCCGGTGGCGATCTGTCAAACGCCACGGTGTTCGGCTTGGGCATCATGCCCTACATCTCCGCCGGCATCATCATGCAGTTGTTGGCCTTTGTCGTTCCCTCCCTGCATCGTCTGATGAAGGAGGAGGGACAAATCGGGCAGAAGATCATCAACAATTACACGCGTCTCCTGACCGTGTTTATCTGCATGATCCAGGCTGGTTTTTACCTCAATTTCCTTCTCTACGGCTCGCAATCTTCGGGCGCTTTGATGGGTTTCCCTGAGGTCTATGCCGGGGGCGGATGGTGGTACTTCCTCACACTGATCCTTTGCATGGTGGTTGGCACCATGTTCCTGATGTGGATCGGTGAGCAGATCGACGAGTACGGCATCGGCAACGGCGTCAGCCTCATCATCATGGCCGGTATCGTTTCCCGTCTCCCCGCTGCCATCCTCCAGCTTCTGTTCGAGCAAACCTCGGGTGGTTGGGTCTTCAAGCGTTCGGTGCTCACCTTGGGTGGTTCCGGTCAGGACATGAGCTTTGAGCGCGTTCTGGCTTTGGTTCTGCTCTTCCTTGTGGTGGTTTTGGCCGCCGTGCTGATGAGCAAGGCCCAGCGCCGGATTCCGATGCAGTCTGCCAAGTTTGTGCGCGGCTCTAGGGTGTTTGGCGGCGGCAATCGTAACTTCCTGCCCATCAAGATCAATCAGGCCAATGTGATGCCGGTGATCTTCGCCTCAAGCCTGATGCTGGTCCCCTACATGCTCTTTCTCGGCTTGGGCAACACCTTTAAGACTGGCTGGCTGTACCAGTTGGCTGACGCTTTCCAGCGCCAGGGCTGGATTTACATGGTGGCCGAAGTCATCCTCATCTATGTCTTCAGTTACATCTGGCTTGGTGTCACCTTCGACACCCGCGAGATTTCAGAGCAGTTCAAGCGAACCGGCCTTTTTATCCCCGGTTTCCGTCCCGGACCTCGCACCCAGGAATATCTCGATCGGGTTGTTTCCCGCGTCAACTATGTGGGTGCCGGTTTCCTGGCGTTGATCGCCATCCTGCCCAGCCTGGTTTCCAGCTTCATGCAGGTCCGCCCCGAGGTCGCCCAGTTTTTCGGTGGAACGGGCCTGCTGATTGTTGTGAGTGTCGTCCTCGATCTTGTGCAGCGCATCAACAGCCATCTGGTCATGCGCGAATACAAGGGACTGACGGAAGATTGATCCCGCCCCCGGCGTCACCGCCTCAGACCATTGACGGAGGGCGGGCATGCGTCTCGTTTTCCTAGGACCTCCCGGATGTGGCAAGGGCACCCAAGCCAAGGTGCTGTGCCAAAAGCTGCATGCCGAGCATATCGGCACCGGCGACCTATTGCGCGAGGCGATGCGCACAGGGACACCCGCCGGCAGGGAGGCTTCGTTTCATGTCGATCAGGGCCACCTGGTTCCTGACCAGGTGGTCAACGACCTCATAGCCGAGCGCTTCGCCCGCGCGGACAGGCCTTCCCGGTTTATCCTCGACGGCTACCCCAGAACCTTGCCACAGGCGAAGGCCTGCGACACCATTTTGTCGGCATGCCAATTGCCACTGGACGGGGTCGTCCTAATCCATGTGCCGGATCGTGAAATCGTCCGAAGGGTTAGCGGGC
>JAFMJU010000380.1 GCA_017853285.1 Gemmataceae bacterium | reverse complement strand
ATGGACGCCGGCGAGGCCCTCACCTTGGTTGAGTGATCTCCACCAAAGTTCCGGGCAAGCCCCGTAACCCAAATTCGGGTCGTAATTTGGGTAGTTTCCTTGCTGATTTCACTGAAAATCACGGGTAGGACGAATCAGCGTCCAAAAAGTTCAAAAAAATAATTTGCCTTTTCCAAAATTGTGACACAGGTTGGGGGTGTCTTTTGGATGAGGCTGATTTAATTTTTGTTCCCAAGTTCAAGCAGCCTAATAGTTTCCGAAGATATCATTTTATTAATTGGGTAATCAGGGGCCTGTCATGCGGAATCGAGCACACTCCAGGCAGAATACGGTTTGCCGTTTGGCCCTTGAGGCCCTGGAGACGCGGGTCGTTCCCGCTGTGGTCCTCGATTACGACTTGGTTGCCAAGAAACCTGCTGATTTCAGTGCCAATTCGTTGATCATCCAACTCCCTGATGGGGCAAAGCCGGATTATTCGGTGGGTGCCTACGCGCCGGGTTTGAAACTGGCAAAGGCCTATCCCTTGGTCCCTGGCATGTACCAGGCCAACTTGACTGGCCAGAAACTGGTCCAAACGCTCGACGCCCTGAAGGCCAATTCCAGGGTCCAGTTGGTGCAACCCGACGCCAAAATCACCGCCCAGATGATTCCCAACGATTCCCGGTTCTCCGAACTCTGGGCCATGAACAACTCGGGCCAGACAGGCGGCGGATTCGATGCCGACATCGATGCGGCCGAGGCGTGGGACAAGGCCACCGGCACCGGCCAGACGGTGGTGGCTGTCATCGACACCGGCGTGGATTACACCCACCCCGACTTGAAGGACAATATCTGGACCAATACCCGCGAGATCGCCGGCAATGGCCGGGATGATGACGGCAACGGCTATGTCGACGATATCCGCGGCTGGGACTTCTTCAACAACGATGCCAACCCCATGGACGACAACGGCCACGGCACCCATGTCTCGGGTACTATCGGCGCGGTGGGCAACAACTCCATCGGTGTCGCCGGCGTCAACTGGCGAACCAAGATCATGCCCCTCAAGTTCTTGGGTGGCGATGGCAGCGGTTATCTCTCCGGCGCCATCGACGCGGTGAACTACGCGGTGGCCAACGGTGCTAGGCTCTCCAACAACAGTTGGGGCGGCGGCCCCTACGATGCCACCCTGGGCAAGGCCATCTCCAATGCGGCCGCCAAGGGGCATATTTTTGTCGCCGCGGCTGGCAACGACAGCCAAAACAATGACACCACCACCAGTTACCCATCCGGCTACAACTACGACAACATCGTCGCCGTCGCGGCGACGGACCATCTCGACAACCTTGCCTACTTTTCCAACTACGGTGTCAACACGGTGGACATCGCTGCCCCCGGGGTGAATATCCTCAGCACCTTGCCGGGCAACACATATGGTTCCTACAGCGGAACCTCCATGGCCACACCCCATGTGACCGGCGCACTCAGCCTCTATTGGGATGCCAACCCGAAGGCCACCTACAAGGAAGTGATCAGCGCGCTATACCAGAGCGCCGACACCGTCTCCACCCTGACCAATTATGTCGGCGGTGGCGGCCGCCGGATGAATGTGGCAAAACTGCTGGGGTCCAACAACAATCCGGGACCGGATGTCGCGGGAGCCAAGGTGACGGCAGGGGCTTTCACCCAGACCTCCGGCCAAGCCACCGGCGCGACCCTCACGTTTTCCGAGGCAATCGATCCCGCAACCTTCACCACGGCCGATGTCTCGCTGACAGGGCCCACGGGTTCATTGTCCATCACCGCGGTCCAGGCGGTGGCTGGCTCCGGCAATACCAAATTCACCGTTTCCTTTGCGGCCCTCACGACGGACGGCACCTACACGCTTAAAGTGGGCCCGAATGTCAACGATACCGCCGGCAACCCGATGGACCAGAACGGCAACGGGGTCAACGGGGAAGCCTCCGACACTTGGTCGGCTGACTGGGTGGTCAGTCCGCCCCCGGCCGACAAAACCGGCGCCCGGGTCACGGCGGGCAAGTTCACCTTGACCAACAATCAGGCCACCGGCGCGGCCCTCACCTTCTCCGAGGCGATCGATCCCGCCACCTTCACCCTGGACGACATCGTGCTGGCGGGACCGTCAGGTACCCTTTCGGTCTCCTCGGTGGCGGCGGTTGGCGGATCCGGCAACACCCAATTCAACATCACCTTCCCGGCGCTCACCGCGGCGGGAACTTACACCATCACCGTCGGTCCGAATATCCAGGATGCCGCCGGCAACCTGATGGACCAGAACAACAACGGTGTGAACGGGGAATCGTCCGACACCTGGTCGGCCAACTGGGTGGTCAACTCCCAGCCTCCCGCCGATACCACGGGCGCCAAGGTGACCTCCGGCCAGTGGATCCTCCAGGGCGGCTTGGCGGTGGCTGCCAGGCTGAACTTCTCCGAGGCGATCACCCCGGCCAGCTTCACCACGGCTGATGTGGCCCTGACTGGCCCGGGCGGCTCGGTTTCCATCACCTCTGTCAAGGTGGTCACCGGCACCGGCAACAAACAGTTTCTCATCTCCTTCGGGTCTGCCCTGCAGGAACCCGGGACCTACACCCTCAAGGTCGGCCCGCAGGTCAATGATGCCGCCGGGAATCCGATGGATCAGAACGGCAATGGTGTCAATGGTGAGCCCGGCGATGCCTTCACCACCGACTGGGTCATCAAGCCCCCTGCCGACCTGCAGGGGGCCAAGGTTATCAACGGTTTCTTCAACCTCACCGAGGGTATCGCCACCGGCGTCACGCTCACCTTCTCCGAGCCAGTCGATCTGGCTTCCTTCACAGGGGAGGATGTGGTGATCCAGGGGCCGCAGGGCAAATACACCGCGGATTCTGTCAAGGCCGTGGAAGGCACCGGCAACACTCGGTTTGTCGTCTCCTTCAAGCCGATGATCGCCAATGGTGCCTACACCGTCACTGTTGGCCCGGGCATCGCCGACCGGTCCGGGAATCTGATGGACCAGAATGGCGATGGAATGAAGGGTCAGTCCAACGATGCCTATGGCATGTCCTGGCAGGTGGGCCCAGGCGGCCAGGAATTCACCAGTAACCGGGAATTTCAGATCGGCGACATGCGCTACATCATGTCCACCATCTGGGTGGACAAGGACATCACCATCACCGACCTCAATGTGAAGCTCAACATCGAGCACACGGCCGTGGGCGACCTCAACATCGTCTTGCTGTCACCTCGCTTCGTGCCCTACACGCTGGTGGCGGGACGGGGTGGCGTGGGTGACAACTTCACGGCCACGGTGCTGGATGACCAGGCGTCCGTGGCGATCCGGGAGGGTGTGGCCCCCTTCAGCGGTTCTTTCCGGCCGGAGGTTAGCCTGGCTGGCCTCAACGGGCAGAACGCCCGGGGTGGCTGGACGCTGGTGGTGGGTGACACGAAGTACCGGGATAGCGGCAAGCTGGTCAATTGGACCCTCGAGTTCAACGCCCAGGCCCAGCCGCAGGGTACTGCGGTGAAAATGGCCGCCCGGGAGAAGGCTCGCGCCTCAGCCACCCTGAAAGAAATCCAGGTGGCCAACATCTGGAAGGGCGGGGCACTCCTTTCCATCCAATCCGACGCCGCACCCTCGGTCGCGCTGGAGCCCGCCAACCCACAGGCCCCTCCCCGACTTTTCCAGCCAACCGCAATCAGGGCGCGCATGGTGGCCCAAATGGACCAAGCCATCTGGGCGCGCATGGTGGAAGAGGGCATGGGTTCGCGAAAAAAGGCTTTCTGATAACAGTCGAAATCCTGGCAAAAGCCAGGCTCAAACCACCTCTGGAAAGACCGGCTTCGTCCCGCGGTTTTTCCAGGGGTGGTTTTTTTGGTGATCTCGATACGCCTCAGCCAGATCTGCCCGGTTATACTGGCTACCGTGTTCCTTCAAGCTCTGCCACAAGCCCGGTCGTGGGAGTTTTACCGTGTCCCTGCCAAGGAAACTGATGGATTTGCGGTGGGTTTTGCCGCTGTTTCTGCTTTTTGCATTAAACAGAAACGCCGGCGCAAAGGATCCCGCCCCCATCGACTTTGCCCACAATGTCGCGCCCATCATCAAGCT
>JAFMJU010000379.1 GCA_017853285.1 Gemmataceae bacterium | reverse complement strand
GATAATCTCCCCCACACCCTTGACCAACTTGTCCCGGCCGGGATCACGGTCCGCCCGAAGGCTACCCCAGGATTTTTGGACCAAATCGGCCAATTCCTTGTCCTTGAATCCCAGGACGCGCCGCACCTGGTTCACCCCCACCGCGTCGGAAGGAACATTTTTCGCCGCTATCGCAAGAAAAAGTTGGCGGGCCCAGGCCGGCCTTTGGGTCAAGGTGTCCATGAGGGCGTCCCGAACCTGCCCGGGAACCGAGTCCTGGAAAGCCAGGATTTTTTGCGCCAGAGCCGGGTCTTCCAATCGGGCCATTTCGGCCGCCAGTCGGGGATGGAATGGGTCTTTGGTTTTACCCGATTGGGCCAGTAGCTCCAGGGCAATAGCCTGGGCCCGGTCAGGTCGTGTGATTGCAAGGGCCTGGAATGCCCGCCTGCGGAGGCTTTCGGGTTTCTTCGCATCCATCAGGTCAGATTCCGCCCTGTCCGATCCTTCAGGTATTCCCGCCAAGGCCAGGAGGAACCAGGCTAATTCGCTTTCCTCGGCCTGGGGAACAGTGCTTTGGGCCATTTTTTCCAACCATTTTTGCGAGCCGGCCAACAATCGGGCCGCCTTGGCCGAGGCCGCTTTGGGTGTTGAGGCCCCTTCGTTTTCCAACCGGGTGGCCAGCGCCCTGAGCAAGGTGGCCTTGATGGTGGAACCCAGTGCCTTGGAGTGACTGGATTCCATCAGTCTGGTGATGGAATCGTTATCCAGGTGTTGGTCAGCCAAAACCAGATTGGCCAGTTTGGTGAAAAACGCGTCTTTGGCCGGGTTGGGCCCGCCTTGGGAGGCCAAGGATGAAAGTACTCGGGCGCGTTGTTCCGGTTGGTTTTGCAGGCGCTGTTTGGCATTTTGCCAAATGATGGCGGGAAGAAGCGGATCGTTTCCCGAGGACGCCAGCAATTCCATCCAGGTACCCATAGGTTCCAGGCCGGGCAGTTTGCCCAAGGTAATCGCCACCTGGAGGCGAACATCGGCAGACGCATCGCCGGCTAGCTGGTCCACTTTGGCGCAGACATCCTTGTGATTTGTTGCCGCATTGCCCGCAGCCCGGACCGC
Source organism: Gemmataceae bacterium (assembly GCA_017853285.1). GTDB lineage: Bacteria > Planctomycetota > Planctomycetia > Gemmatales > Gemmataceae > UBA6894. The sequence continues at coordinate 3,005 of JAFMJU010000379.1, read as the reverse complement.
CCAGGCCCGTATTGCAGGTTCCGGGCTCTCCATCCAACGGAGGTAGTCCGGGGGTGTGAGGATTTTTCCAGTGAGGTTGCCGCCCAGAAGCGCCCAGAAAGCGTGCAGGCGGGTGCGAAGGGTGCCGTTTTTCTCCACCAAATCCAAAAGCGCCTGGCGCGTTTCGGCTTGCGCTTTGCTTGTCAATAAACGCTCAGCCAGCAGGCGCTGGGCGATGTCGCGCCAAAGGCCGTTTCCTTCGCCGAGGCGCCTGATCAACCGGTCATCCGATTCGGCACCCAGGTTCTCACTGGGCCATGCGGCGGCTTTATTTCCCTCATGGCGTATGCGATAGAGCCTGCCCCGCAACCTTTCAATCCCCGCGGGGTCTCGCCTCGCATCCTGATAACAGTGGTATTGGTCGTACCAATCCAGAATCCACAAGGAGCCATCCGGCCCGGTCTTCTGTGAGACCGGCATGAACCATTGGTCATTGGCGGTGAGGAAATCCGGGCAGGTGGATCCCGAGTAGGTGCTTCCGTCGCGGACGACTTGGTCTGCATTGATGCACCCACCGTGGATGTTGCCCATATAGAGGCGATTGCGATACTCCGCCGGATAAGCATCACTGTCGTACCAATGGATGCCGCAGTAGGCGGCTTTTTGGTGCTTGTGACGGACTATGGAGCCCAGGACCCAAGTGTTGGGAGGATAAGGCCCGCCCTGCCTCAGGTAGTAACCGGTTTCGGTCAGATGCCAAAGGTGGTCGATCACGCAGGCGGAAACAAAGGCCGATCCCAGCGTGTCGAAGGCGATTCCATAAGGGTTGCTGGTGCCCTCGGAAAAAACCTGGAACTCGTGCGTGACCGGGTGGAGGCGCCACATGGCGCAGGTGAAGGCGTGTTCCTTGCCTTGATGGCGAATGACACTGGGATTGAAAACACCGTTGAGACCGTAGAGCCAGCCGTCGGGACCGAATGTGAGCGCGCTCGGCAGTTCATGGGTGTCATGGCGCCCGAATCCGGTGACCACCACCTTGGGTTCACCCGCGGATTTCAGGTCGTTTCCCAGTGGATAAAAAAGCAGGTCGGGGGAATTGGCCACCCATACCCCGCCATAACCGACTGCGATTCCGGTAGGGATATTCAGCCCTTCGACAAAAACGGTTGCCCGGTCCGCCTTGCCATCCCCGTCGGTATCCTCGAGCACTTTCACGCGATCCTTGCCTTTGCCGGCGGACATGCGCGGGTACTCGACGCTTTCGGTCACCCAGACTCGGCCTCGTTCGTCGAAGCACATGGCCACCGGGTTCACCAGCATTGGTTCGCTGGCCACGAGGTCGACCTGGAAACCTTTGGGAACCCGCATCCTGCTGATGGCTTCGCCGGATTCCAGGGCCGGACCGGGTAGCGAAGACTGGTTATGCGGGATGACCGTTTTTCCCTGCCCGGCCTGTGAGGGCAGGAGAAAATGCAGCGTGAGGAGCAAGGTTGGAAGGTTGGGAATCATCGAGGCGTTTTCCCATCGAGGTCCTTGAAGGAATGACTCGTCTGGGTAGCTATACTAACCGCCTCATTCCCGGATTTCAGCAGGAAGCCACTTTGCCATTCCGCTCCGACGCGAGAGAGGAGCTTGCCATGCGGGTGATTGTTATCGGTTTGGGTGTCATCGGCAGGGCGGTTTGCCTCGGGTTGGCGCGCAGGGGGGTACAAGTTCGCGGATTCGACGCCAGGACATCGGTGCATCGGGAGGGAAGCTCCCATGGGGAGAGCCGAATCATCCGGACCGCTTATTTCGAGCATCCCGATTATGTTCCCTTGGCCCGGGAATCGCTTCGGCTTTGGAGGGGGATAGAGCGGGAAAAAACCGAAAGGGCACCCCTGCTGGATCCCCGTCCCTGCCTGGTATTGGGGAAGCCGGAATCTTTGGTGGTGAGTGGTGTCCTGACTGCGGCCCATGCTCACGGGCTGAAGGTCAACCGGTATTCGCAGGAAGAGCTGGGGGCGGAATTTCCCTGGCTACGCGCGGGAGAGAGTTGGTCCGGTGTCCTGGAATTCGAGTCTGGCATTCTACATGCCGACCGGTGCCGCCAGGCGTTGGGAGACTTGGCGGTTCGCCTTGGGGCCGAATTGAACTTTGGGGCAAAAATCGTTGGTTGGGGGGTCCGAGGGGACAGGGTTTGGGCGGAAAGCCCGGCCGGGATGGTTGAGGCCGACCGGATCGTTTTGTGCCCCGGGCCATGGGCCTCCGAAACCAAGGGGCTTGGGGGCCTTCCCCTCAAGGTGATGCGGCAAGTATCAGGATGGATGGAAACCGATTTCAGGGTTGCCAGTGAGTTGCCGGTGTTTTTTTTTGATACCCCCGACGGTTACTTCTACGGAATGCGATCCCCGGAGGGGAACAGTATCAAATTGGCCCGCCATTATGGCGCCCCTGAAAAATCAAACGTTCTTGAAACCATGGATGAGCCCAATGCGGATGATGCGGATTGCCTCGCAAGGTTCGTTTCCAGTCACATTCCCGGCCTGATACCCAGCGGCCGAGAGGCGACGATCCGCAAAATGGAGGCATGCCGTTACACCTTGACGCCTGACAGGCATTTCCTGGTTGGGGAATTGCCCGGATATTCCGGCACCTGCTTCACTGCAGCGGGGATGTCTGGCCACGGATTCAAATTCGCGCCGGCGATTGGTGAAATGGTGGCTTCGGCCTTGGTGGGAAAGGGTGTTTTCCCGGGTATATTCAGCCCGACCAGGTGGGACTGATCGATCCGCACCGACGAACGGGCGATGGGGCAGGGGGCTCACCGGTTTTTGCCGATCACCGCGATTGCCCTGAAACCATCGGTGAAATACGGGTCGCCGGTCAAATTTCGCCCCGGATTTTCATGGGGGCGTTCACCCACCCCCGGGACATAACCCAACCCCTCCAGCCTTTTGGCTTCCAGGAGATCCTCCAACACATAGTCGCGCGATTCATCGACATTTGGGTCGATCCGGTGGGTGGTCAGGTTCCAGGTTTTGGGT
>JAFMJU010000378.1 GCA_017853285.1 Gemmataceae bacterium | reverse complement strand
GGAAAACGGCGGTTTTCTGGAGATCGCCGTCGGCCCGTCCAAGGACTGCATCGCTTCATGGCGCCACCGGGTGCTTCTGCCCAAGGGGAATTACCGCCTCGAAGTGCGGATGAAGACCGAGGGGCTGCCAGGGACTGATGAGGGAGCCATGGTGCGAGTTTCCGGACAGCGCCCGTCCTCGAAAACTCCCGCCGGAGCCGATTGGAAAACCGTTTCGCACGAGTTTGCAATCACCGCGGATAGCCAGGAGATCGTTCTGGTATCCGAATTGAGGGCCGCCGCGGGCCGGCTGCTGATTGATCCCAACGCTCGCCTCGTCCGCCTGAAGTGATCTCCTTCCACTCGATGATCGGGGAATACCGATGAACAGCCTGATGCTTTTGTTTTTGGGTGCCAGCTTGCTGAATCCCGTGATGCAGCCCGCCAAACAGTCCAGCGGCGACCCGGTGGCGCAAAGGGACCGCGACCTGATCTACGGCCGCAAATACGGGCTTTCGCTGACGATGGACCGCTTTGTGCCGAAAAACCCAAACGGCAAGGCGGTGATCCTGGTGATCTCGGGTGGCTGGTTCAGCTCGCCGGAGGCGCTTTCGCTTGATTTTGTGAAACCGATGTGCAGCGCGGGGTACCAGGTTTTCGCGGTGGCGCACGGCAGCCAACCGCGGTTCACCATCCCCGAGATTCTGGACGACATGCACCGCGCAACCCGGTGGATCCGGGCCAACGCCAAGCGTTTCCAGATCGATCCAGACCATCTGGGTGTTTATGGGGGCTCGGCCGGCGGGCACCTGTCGCTGATGCTGGGGATGGTCCACCGTCCCGGCGACCCCAAGGCCAAAGACCCGGTGGACCGCCAGCCCTCGGGCGTGCAGGCGGTGGGATGCTTTTTCCCACCCACCGATTTCCTGAACTGGTCCAAACCGGGCGAGGTGATGCTGGGCAAACCGCATATCCTGCCGAACATCCCGCCAGCCTTTGATTTCCACAAACAGGACGCAAAAACGGGCCAGTTCATCATCATCAACGACCAGGCCGAACGGGAGAAGATCGGCAAGGAGATCTCGCCCATCACCCATGTGGGCCCGAAGTCGGCCCCCGTGCAACTGGTCCAGGGCACCAAGGACCTGCTGGTGCCCGACTACCAGGCCCGCATCTTCGAGGAGGCGATGAAAAAGGCCGGAATTCCCTGCGACCTGATCATCAAGGAGGGTGCAGGCCACGGGTGGCTGGGCATGGACAAGGATGTGGCCAATTTCGCGAAATTCTTCGACAAGCACCTGGTCGTTGAGAAAGGCACACCGGGGAAATGAGCCTGTGATCCGTTCCCGGATGGCTATTATTTTGCCAGGTTGGCCGCCTCTGCCTTCTTGACCGCCTGGCCGTCGACCAGGCCGGCCGCCTTGGCCGCCACCTGCTCTTTACCAGTCCACTCAACCCACTGGATGGTGGAACCGGGCGCCTGTCGTTTGAGAATCTCCACGCGGTTCCCATCGTTATGGCCCGTTTGGACAACCGTGCGGATCCATTTCCCGTTTTCGGCCAGGAAGCAGACGGTAGCCTCCCCTTGTCGCACCAGCGCTGCGGAGGGCAGCGTCCAGGACTCGGGCAATTGCCCCGTCAACTTGGCGTACACATACATGCCCGGGCGCAACTTGCCCTCGGGGTTGGGCATGTCCACCTCCACGCGGAGCGTGCGGCTGCCGGGTTCCAGCGCCCAGGAGGTGCGGGTGATGGTTCCGGCCAGCTCCCCGGACCGTAGGGCCTGGACCGACAGCTTCACCGGCCCCTTCTCATTGACCAACGCCGCATCGGCCTCGGGCACTTGAATCACCACGCGGACCGGATCAAGCCGGGCCACGGTGAACAGGCTGTCGGCCTCCATGCGCCCCGAACCGGTCTGAACGAAATCGCCGGTGTGGACCGAACGGCGTGTCACCACGCAGTCATACGGGGCGCGGATGAAGGTGTACTCCAGCAATACCTTGGCCTTTTGCGCGGCGGCCTTGGCCACCTCGAGGCGGGCCAAGGCCGCCTGGACCTCGGCCTCGGCCTTGTCGCGGTCGGACAACGCCTTGCGGCTCATCGCCTCGGCGGAGGTGACCCGGGCCTGCGCCTCGTCGCGCATGGCCTGGGTGGCTCGCAATTGGCTCTGGGTTTCGTCGCGGGTCTGGTCGGTGACTATTCCGCGGGGGACCAGCCCGGCGATGCGGGCATCCTCGGAGACCCAGCGGTCGTTCAACGCCTTGGCACGGACCACGGCGGCCTTCGCCTCGGTTTCCACAGCGCGCATGGCGCTGATGTTGGCCTCCGTGGAGACCAGCGATTTGCGGGCCAACAGCAACTCCGCCTCCGCCTGGCGGATGGCGGCCTCCTTCTGGCGGACATCCTCCACCAGTTCGGGCACCTGCAGTTCGGCAAGAACCTCGCCGGGCTGGATCTGGACTCCCTTGGCATCGAAACGGGGGCCCCTGGCGCGCTGACCGATGTCGGTGCTCAAGCGGCTGACAAAACCCGACACTTTGGCGTGCAGGCGGGTTTCCTCATTCGGCTGGATGGCGCCAGGCTGTTCGACCACCCGTTGAAGGGCTGCCCGAACCGGCTGGATGGTATCCACCGGCTGGGCCTCTGAAACAGTCTGTGGGCTGGAACCGGGAGCCGCGTTGGGGGATTGGCCTCCACCACAGCCCCAAATGGCGAAAACTGGAGCCAGGCACCAAAGCGCCGAGCCGGGGTTTCTTCTGTTTTCAGCCATGGGCAGGGTCTCCCCCAAAAATGTGCCGGTCAGACCACCGGGTCAAAACAACGGCTCTCTGGATCATCCGGTGACAAAGAGGCGGTGCGCCAGCCCTTGGCCCCCAACAACAGGGCCAGCACAGCCGGGAGCAGATACAAGGCGGCCAGCGTGGAACCCAAAAGGCCGCCGATCACGGCCCTGCCCAAGGGCGCGGCTTGACCTCCACCCTCTCCCCAACCGAGAGCCATGGGAACCATGCCCGCCACCATGGCGATGCTGGTCATGATGACCGGGCGACGGCGGGCCTGAATGGCCTGGGCAGCGGACTGGATCGCCGAATTTCCGGACTGGTTGGCCCTGTGGGCGAAGGCCACCAGCAGGATTGCGTTGGCCACAGCCACCCCCACCGCCATGATGGCCCCCATGAATGACTGGATGTTGAGCGTGGTGCGGGTGGCGACCAGAAGCACCACGACGCCCGCCAGGGCGGCCGGCACCGTGGCCAACGCGGCCAGGGCCAATCGAACCGACTGGAAGTAGGCGGTGAGCATCAGCAACACCACGATGACAGCGGCGATCAATCCCATCCACAGCCCCTGGAACATTTCACGCATGGGCGCGACCTGCCCCCGCAGATCCACCTGCACGCCCGTGGGAGGCTTTCCGGCCTCATCAATCGCGGAGGCGATCCTGTCGGCCACACGCCCGAGATCCTCACCCTCGATGCCCGCGGTCATGCTGACCAGCCGGCGCATGTTGTAGCGGTCGATCTGCCCCGGGATGGTGCCCTCGCGGACATCGGCGACATCGCGCAGCAGCACGGGCGAATCGCCAGCCGGTTTGACCGGCACGGTCTCCACATCGGTGCCGGACCGCATCAACGCCTGCGGAATTTCCACCTGAACCTGGTAGCCGATTCCCGAAGCCGGATCACGCCAGTAGTTCGGAACCACGAACCGGCTGGAGGAGGTCGCCGCCAGTAGCGACCGGGCCACCTGCTCGGCGGTGACACCGGTGGCGGCGGCCTTCTCGCGATCGATCCGCACATCCACCGTGGGGTAATCGAGCGACTGGCTGAACTGCAGATCCCTGAGCGAGGGAATCGCCCCCAGGCGCTCACGGATGGCCTCGGCATGTTTGCGGTTGTCGGCCATCTTGGGGCCGCTCACCACCACCTCGACGGGAGCGGGCGAACCGAAGCTCATCACCTCGCTGACGATGTCGGCCGGCTCAAAGCCCAGGCGTAAACCGGCCACCCGGGCGGTCACGCGCTCGGGCGGTTCGCCACTGGAGATCCAGCGTTCGGCCAGCCAACGCCTGAGGTGATCGGGCAATTCCCGGCGCAAGCCTTCCCGCAGAGTGGCCAATGGCGG
>JAFMJU010000015.1 GCA_017853285.1 Gemmataceae bacterium | reverse complement strand
GGGACAGCCAGGCCTAATTTGACGGCCAAATCATCGTCAATTCCGGGTGGACCATCGGCATCGATGAGCTTATCCCCCCCTGCGAATTCCCGGCCGTCGCGCAAGGAATCCTGCCCGGGTTTGGCTTGGGGGTCACGCACCACGACGGTCCCCGAATCGACCAACCGGCGCGCGATGACCCGCGGGCGGGACAAGCGGGCGGCCGTTTCCTCGAAACGCGCCCGGTCGTTGGCGTCCAATTCAGCGGGATTGATGGAGACCGGGCCCAGAAAACCCTGTTTTGAAAACACCAATTCCCGGCAAGACAGGGCCGGCAGGATGCCAAAACGGGAAGTCTCGCCCCGGATGAAACCGACGGTCAACACATCAGCCGGATCGAGGTTCACCAACACTCGGGACAGTTTGAGGCAAGCCTCGAAATCCGCCTGGCGATCGGGTTTGGATTCCGGGTTGAAGTCAATGACCACCACCAGCCGTTCGCGTTTGCCGTCAGCCCCCCGTTTGAGGCCGAGAACCCCCTCGGTGATCTTTCCGGCCAGGCGCTTGACTTCCTCTCCTTCCAGATTGGAAGGCATTCGGAAAATAATCCCCTCAACTGCTCTGGAGGGGGTGGTGAATGACGCCAAAAGTGCCAACACTGCCCAAAAGACAGGGATGAACCTAATCTTGGCAGGACGACAGGGGTTGGCAGGCATGCAAACCCTCCAGCGGGCAAGCGGGAGGCGGAAAAGCCCACTCCGAAATGCGGTGCCCGAAATCATCGCAAACAACTTCCAGTATAGCCTAGAAGGGTAGCGCTGAGGTCATCCGGAGAATCGGTTGGTTGGCTAGATTGGTTGCGGCCGGTTGATTCAGCTGAACGAGACTTTTGGCGCCTCGCGCTCTCCGGCGCTGATCTCGAACAGGCTGGCCGGAAGAAAACCCAGCATGGTGGCGAAGACCACCGTGGGAAAGGTTTCTCGCTGGGTGTTGTAGGCCGTCACGCTGTCGTTGTAGGTTTGCCGGGAAAGGCTGATCCTGTTTTCGGTGTCGGTCAGTTCCCCCTGGAACTGCATCATGTTCTGGTTGGCTTTCAGGTCGGGGTAGGCCTCGGCGACCATCAACAGGCGGCTGAGGGTGCTGTTGAGTTGGCCCTCGGCTTCGCCCAGTTTTTTCATGGCTTCAGGATCGCCCGGGTTGCGGGTGGCGGCCTGGTTGGCGGTCAACGCGGTGTTCCGCGCCTGGATCACGGCTTCCAGCGTGTTTTTCTCGTGCGCCATATACCCCTTCACGCATTCGAGCAGATTGGGGATCAGGTCATGGCGGCGTTTGAGTTGGACATCGATCTGGGCGAATGCGTTTTGGAACTTCTGCCGCAAAACCACCAACCCGTTGTAGGTCCCCACCAGGAACATCGCGAGGACGGCCACGATCCCCGCCACGATAAGCAAGCCCGTCAAAATCGGAGTCATGGACTAAACCCCACTGTGCTAACCCGGAAGGGCCATCGGAAAGGTCGCTTCTGAAAGGGTATCCTTCCGTTCAACGCCGGGCAACCGTCGGAGGCAGCGGGTTCACCGGGACCGAAGCGGCCAGGGAACTTCGAGGCCATTGGATTCCATCAGGGCCTGGTCGGCCAGTAGCGTGGCCGGGGGCCCGGTTTTCACCACGAGACCCGCATCCAGCACCGTGGCCAGGTTGCACAGATCCAGCACCAATTCGAGATCGTGGGTGGCGATCACCAGTGTCGCAGAAAGGCCCTTCAGCAGTTGGATCAGTTCCCGGCGGCCGCGCGGGTCGAGACCGGCGGTTGGTTCGTCCAGGAGGATGATGTCGGGCTTGCGCGCCAAGACCCCCGCCAGGGCCACCCGTTTCTTCTCGCCGACTGAAAGTCGCTGCGGCACACGGTCCAAATGGGCGTCCAACCCAGTGGCGGCGATTGCCGCCTCGACACGGGACTTCACCTCGGCGGCTGGCAAGCCCTGGCAAGTTGGTCCGAGGGCGACATCATCCCAGACGGAGGTTTCGAGCAATTGGTCATCCGGGTCCTGCATCACCAGACCCAGCACCCCGGGCACTTTCCGCCGTGAAGCCTGGTTGGAAAGATCCATCCCGCCAACAAGGGCGCGGCCGGATTTAGGGGGAAGCACCCCAGCCAAAGTGAGAAGAAGCGTAGTTTTTCCCGCCCCATTGGGCCCAACCAGTCCGACCCGTTGGCCGGGCGCCACACGCCAGTCCACCCCGCGCAGGTAAGCGCTGGCAGAATGGCCGGCGCAAAGGCCTTCCAGTTCGATATCGAATGGCCGGGGGGGCGAATTCAAATCCAGTACCCCCATCCGTTTTGTAGCCAACTGTTTTTCCACCTGCCCGCGACCGCGAGCAACCCCAGGGGCGCCAGGCTTGCCAGGGCGAGGGCCCACTGCCGCCAACCCAGGCCGGGCACGCTTTCACCAGGTCCCTCGCAACGCAGCGCCCTGGCCACCGCGATTTTCTCGGCATGGCCAGACGAGCGCCAGAGGGTCATACCCAGCAGATTGGCCAGCAGGTGATAACCTCGCCGGCCAGGGGTGATCCGCCCCCCGCGCAGACGCAGGGCCAACCGCATTTGCCGGAGTTCCCTCCTGACAATGCCGATGGATGCGCCCATCAACCAGCCCACTTCCGCCAACCGGGCCGGGACATGGACCTGTCGGGCCCCATGACGCCATTGCCGGGGCCCGATCCCCAGTAGCCACACCCAGTTCCAGATGAGGATGGCACATGCCTTCAGCAGGATGGATAACCCCAAGCGAATCCCCTCGGCCCTAAGAGCCAGGGGCCCTGAGGGGTTCCCCGGGCCCAGCCACGCCAGCGGCAGGGAAAAAAACATCGCCAAACCAGCCAGACCCAGCAGGTGGCTTGTGATCCAACGCAAACTGACTCCCCGGCCGACCACAAGGGTGGCGGCGAACAAGCCGATCAAAGCCAAGGGGCTGTGGTGATCGACCGCGGCTATCAGGAAAGTCCCTGTCAGGCTGATCACCAGTCGGGTGCCGGGTTGTACCTGGCGCATCCAGGCGGATTCCTGATGGATCGGGTTTTCCAGGTCGAAACCAAACATGGTGTCAGGGGCCGTCCAGATAGCCGTCTTGCCGGGATTGATGGGGGATTGCGGTTTGGTACATCCCTGATTGCAGTTTACAATCTGGCCCGCGCTTTGGTTCTGCCGGGCGCTGTTCGAAACCTAGCGGTATTGGGTGGGCCGGTCTCAATGGATGCGCTATTTGTCCAGCGTTTGGATCCCCTGGCGGGACTGGGTTGGACCGGCACGGCCGCCTTGTCCACCTTCGCGGCGGCCTTGCCTGTGCTGGTTTTGCTGTATTGCCTGGTTTTCGCCCGCATGCGCGCCCCGTTGGCCGGTCTTGCCGGCACGGTGGCCGCCCTTGTGCTGGCGGTGCTGGTGTGGGGAATGCCACTGGATCTGGGCCTCCTGGCCTTCGCCCAGGGGGCGCTTTTCGGCCTCATGCCAATCGGCCTGACTGTTTTTGCCGGTCTGCTGCTTTACAACCTCACGGTGGAAACGGGCGCCTTTGAACTGGTGCGCGCCAGCGTGGGCCGGGTCTCTTCCGACCCCCGGCTGCAGGCGGTGTTGGTCAGTTTTTGTTTCGGGGCTTTTCTGGAAGGGGCGGCGGGATTCGGGGCCCCGGTGGCCATTTGTGGCGCCATCCTCGTGGGGCTGGGATTCCCACCGATCGAGGCCGCTGTGCTTTGCCTGATCGCCAATACCTCACCCGTGGCCTACGGCAGCCTCGGCGTGCCCTTGGTCACACTCCATTCCGTGACAGGAATCGACACCCCCACGCTGAGCGTGATGGCGGGGCACCAGCTACCCTTTTTTTCGGTGTTCGTGCCGGCGGTGATGCTTGCCAGGGTTTGCACCTTCCGTGACCTGATGGCTATCTGGCCCGCCCTGCTGGTGGCGGGCGGAAGCTTCGGGGCCTTCCAGTACTTCTTCGCGACTGCCCATCTGCATGGTTTTGGTGAACTGTATCCCTTGACGGATATTGGCGGGGGTATCTTCTCGCTGGGCGTCACCGGCGTTTTCCTGCGGTTTTGGACTCCGCCTGTCATGCGGGACCCGCCAAGGAGGGGGGCCTGGAACCAGCCAGGCGGGCTGAAGGGTGAGGAGCCAAGGGGGGCCTGGCCCTGGGTGCGCGCCTGGATGCCGTTTTTGTTGATGTCCGTTTTCCTCATGGGGGCCGGGTACCTGCGGCAGGTGGAGGAAAAGAAACCGATTGAATTGGCAGGCGGCATCCCTTCCAGAATCCAGGTGCCGCTTGGCAAACTCCATCTCGGCGTGCAGCGTGATGAGAAAATGCGCTCCAAACCCGATGAACGGGAAAAGGCGGTGTTTGATTTTCGCTGGCTGACCGCTTCGGGGACCTCGGTCCTGGCAGCTTTTGCCCTTTCGGCCCTGGTTCTGGGGGCGACACCCTCCCAGGTGGGGCGTTCGATCCGGGTTACCGCGGTGCAGATGACTGAGCCTCTGCCCACCATCGCCTTCATGCTGGGCCTTGCGGCGGTGACCAAATACGCGGGAATGGATGCCACTCTGGGCCACGCGTTCGCCCAGACCGGATTTCTGTATCCCTTTTTCGCGGCCATGCTCGGCTGGCTCGGGGTGTTTTTGACCGGCAGCGATTCCGGAAGCAATGCCTTGTTTGGCAGCCTGCAAAAATTGACAGCGCTGGAACTGCACAGCCAGGGTTACATGTCCGGTTTGGATGCCGGGCAAGCCCAAGTGCTGGTATGTGCCTCCAACAGCACCGGCGGCGTGATGGGCAAAATGATCGACGCCCAGTCCATCGTCGTCGCCACCGCCGCCACGAACCAATTAGGCCAGGAGGCCCGCATTTTCAGGATCGTGGTCGTCTATTCGGTGGCGCTGGCGGCCCTGGTGGGGGCCTTGGTGATGCTGCAAGCGTATGTCCCGTTTTTCTCGGTGCTGGTGCCCCATGTGCCGGAATCGGTTGGATAACAGGTGAATGGGTTTATTCGCCTGAAGCGGCTCCCTCGATCCGCCTGTCAGCCGCGGCCCAGATTTTGCCATTGGCATCCACCCAAATGGTGTGGGCATCCCCCTGGGTGGCGTTCACCACCTTGTGGCCCCTCTTCATTAGTTCCCTGGTGAGATTGATCCGCTGCCGGGAGGTGGCCCCTTCGAGACGGATCTGGTCCGGGAACCACTGGTGGTGGATGCGCGGTGTGTCGACCGCCTGCCGCGCACCCATATCCCATTCCAAAAGGTTCCAAAGCACCTGTGCGACCGTGTTGGGGATGGTGCGCCCACCGGGGCTGCCTGTGATGGCGCGAACTTTTCCATCACGGATCACCACCACCGGGCACTGGGAGCTGAGCATCCGTTTCCCCGGGGCCACCAAATTGGCGGGAGTGCCGATATTTCCCGAGATGTCCGTGCGGCCGGGCACGCGGTTGAAATCTCCCATCTCGTTGTTGAGCAGGAAACCGCCACCTGGAACCACCACGCGGGAGCCGTATGTTTCCTCCAGTGTGGTGGTCATGCTGACCGCGAATCCGCTTTCATCCAGCACCGATAGGTGGGTGGTGCTGTCCCCCTCGGCGGCCAGTGGGATGTCGCCAGCAAGTGATCCGCTGGGGGTGGCCCGATCCCTTTGGATGGTGGAGGCAAGTTTCGCCGCGAAGGAGGGGGTCAGCAGTTCCGGCGGCAATGGTGCAAAAGCCGGGTCTCCCAGCCAGCGGGCCCTTTCACGGTAGGCCCGCCGCATGGTTTCAGCCAGGAAATGAATGTTGTCGGGGTCAAGCCGATCGCCCTTCCTGGCCGGCCGGGTTTCCAGCATCCCAAGGATGAGTGATAGGCATACCCCTCCCGAGCTGGGGGGTGGGGCCGCCAATATTTCATAACCCCTGAACTTCACCCGGATGGGATCGCGCAGCTCCGCCCGGTAGTTGGCCAGGTCCTCCCGGGAAATCAGGCCTCCGGTCCTTTCCATCTCGGCAACCAGCAGATCCGCCACTTTGCCGGTGTAAAAGCCGGCGGCTCCCCTTTCCCGAATGGCTTCCAGGGCGCTGGCCAGTTCGGGAAGCTTCAATTCATCGTTGGTTTTCCATTCACCGCCCGCCGGTTTGCTGAAAACTTTGTGAAACTCCGGGTGGGCCTTCACGGTTTCCGGCAAAACCTTGTTGAGGGAGGCTGCCAGGGATTTCTCCACCGGGAATCCATTCCGGGCGAGGGTGACCGCCGGTTCCACCAGCCGTGCCCAAGGCAATTTGCCCCATCGTTTGTGGGCAAGTTCCAGGCCCGCCACGGTCCCGGGGACACCGACCCCCTTGGTGGTGCGGACGCTTTCCTTCGGCTCGAACATGGTGGCGGTTGCTTTTGCCGGCGCGGTTTCCCGGAAATCCACCACCTTGGCGTTTTGGAACCCCGGACCTCCCTCCGGCGGAGCCACCACCATGAACCCGCCGCCGGCGATATTCCCCGCCTGGGGGTGGGTCACTGCCAGCGCGAAGGCGGTGGCGATGGCGGCATCCACCGCGTTTCCCCCTTCCCGCAGGATGCGAATCCCCACCTCGCTGGCTGGGCGGGACACGCTGACCACAGCCCGTTTCGCATAGGGACGCTGCGTTTCCGATGATTGGGAAAGGAGTAACGGGAATACCAGGTGCGCTACCAGGATGGGTGAGCAAATCATTATTTTTTCCTGCTGAAAATCATCAGGGTGACATTCTCGCGGGCATTGGTGTTCAGGCTGGCCGGGCGTGCGATACCCGGAGGCCCGGAGCACAGGTGGAGTTTGTCCCCTATCAGGGCGAAAACGGCTTTTTGGGTTTCCAGCGGTCCCCCCTCCGATTGCGGAACGATGTCCACGGCAATCAGTTCGGCTCCAGATGCCTTGTCTTTGCCGTTTTGGGAATCGGGGGACTTGGCATCGGGAATTGAAAGGGTGCCTTTTACCTTGGTTTCCTTGCTGGTTTTGCGCACCAATTCGTATTTCAGGCCCTGCAAATCCAGTGTGGCGGAGCCAAAAAGGTCCTTGGGAAGCGCGCGGCCATCCGCCTCCACCCGGTCCAACTGCCACAGGCCCTGGAAAGGGGCGAGGGATTTCGGTGAATCCTGGGCCTCCGTCTTTGGTTCCTTTTTGGGTTCCTGGGAGAAACCTAGGGTGGCGGAGATCAGGGAAAGGCCCATCACAAGCGTCGCCGGAATGATTCCCCTGCGGGTGGTCATGTCGTTTCTCCAGTTTTTTTGAAAATCCGTACCACGATTCAACCATGCCGGGGTGTGGGATGCCACCCGTCAGGTTTCCGGTCAGCCCCAGTCTGCGGGGTGTGCCGGTCGTAACAGGTGCCAGCCGGACGGGCTGGCCAAAAAATGGGCCGAATGCACTTCCCAATCCTCTTTGAAGCGTATGTTTGCGCAGTCTTGCCTCGAGGCGGCATCGCAATCAGGAGGGTGGCGACATGCTGGTCCTGAGCCGAAAATTGGGAGAGAAAATCTTCATCGGCGACCAGATTTGCATCACGGTGGTGGACATCGACCGCGGCAAGATCCGTCTTGGCATCGAGGCCCCTCGGGATGTGGCAATCTATCGCCAGGAACTGCTCCCGGGGAAACCCGAGGAGGAGGCCCCGGTGGCTCCCACGACACGGCGTTGATTTTCAAGGGGTCTGATTGATCTGATCCCCAAGGCTTGAGGACCCGGAAAAGCGGTTTTTCGCTTTCCGGTCCCGCGCCACATCCGTCACTCGCACAAATCGGCCGCCCACCCTTCCCCAAAACCTGGTGGAGGAAACCAGACCCTGGTGGCGCGCCAAGAACTTCTGACCCGAGGTTTCCATCCTCGCCGTCCTGGAAAGGCTTCCCCAGGTGGCGACGGCGCCGGATTCCTCGGGCAGTTCTTTTTTTGCAAGCCTTTTCCTTTGGGTTGAATCCCTTTCGGGTAGGGGTGCGGGCTCGATTCAGGGCTTTCGTGCTTCCCGCACCTGCACCGGAAGAACCGCCTGCCACAGGTCGCGGGCAGAATCCAAAAACTGAAGGTATTGCTCCCTGTCTGGACCGCGCACTTCCGCGGGCTGGCGGGTCGCGCGGAAACGCAGCACCAAATTCTGGTCAGCCGGCAACCTTTGGGCCGATCGGGAAAGGCTGCCCCATGGGGTGATGGTTTTGGTGTCCTCGGGCAAATCCTGAATGGTCACTCCCTTATCAGTTTCCACCACCCAGGTACTATCCACCTGCAGGGGCTGGCCCTGCTTCAGTGGCTTATCCCCCGCCGGGAAGCGCACCTTTTTTCCGAACCAGGTATCCCAGGCGATATGCTCCGTCAATGGAAGCGCCACGGCATCACCTGGGTCCTCGGGCGGATTGAAAAGCCCTTTCAATTCGAGGTCTATTTCAAAACGCAGTGGAGCGTCAAAAAGGTCCAAATTGGCGGGATCGACCTTCAGCCCCTTCACCGTCACCTGGCTTGCCAGGTCCTGCAGTTGCTCCTCCAGGTACCGTTTGCGGCGAACCGGGGGCTCCTCCAGAAACGCGTCGCGGTAACCCACCGCCGCTTCCCCGGTGGCGGTGACAATTCGATTCAGGCTGGCCGAGCCGTCCGCGCGAACCTTCAGCCGGTTTAGGATCACCCACTGGCAGTCTTTTGCCTGGGCCGCAGGCGTTCGTTCCAGCCTGCAGTTTCCCTGTGGCCCCACCAGGTAACAGAGGCGGTCCGAGTCCATCTCATTGAGTTGATCCCAGCCGCTTAAGTCCTCGGTGGTGTCGATCCACTTGTTTTGGGGGCCAGACCCGTCAGTTCCGGGCAATGTCACCCTCACCAGGGCGTGGGTGGCCCAGGGTGATGGGATTTCCTCATCCACCTGGCCATCCCCCTTCACGCCGAGTGATGCCAATTCGGCCTTCAAACCCGCGTGGATCATCATCAGAACCAGTAACTGGGCGGTATCCTTGCAGTCCCCGTGACGGTTGGAAAGCACATCGCCCGGGCTGTGGGGCGTGAAATGATGGCCAACCCCCACCGACAGGTACCGTATGTTGCGTTTCACCCAATGCGCGAGCCTGGCTGCCTTGGTTGAAGGGGGCAAATTCTTGCCATTCGGCCCCAAAATCTTGTCGATCAGGGCTGCAATGGAAGGGGTGACCGTCCACAAATCAGGGCGCAAGTTCGCTTGCCATTTTCCCACCTCGTCCCATGAGGCAAAGGTGGAAAAACTGATCTCAGGCTCCATGTCCCGGGTTTCAACCGATTGGGCGTCCTCCAACTCCAGGGGCGGCAGTTGGGTGGCTTTCCATTCGATCCAGTCGATACTGTCCTTGGTGTTTTTGGAAGGTTCCAGCGGCAGGCCTTTCAACCGTGCCCGGAATTTACGACCGGCCGGCACTCCCAGGCTGATCACCTCTTCCAGGGTGGGGAAGCCAACCATCCCCAAGGTGAATCGCCCGAAACTGTGACCCTTGTATTCCGGGTTCTTGCCCACCGTGGTCCACTGGACCACCACGGTGTCCCCCACCTGCAGCCCGGGGAAAGAGAGGATCGCCTGCTTGTCGTTCTGGTAAACGGCAAAATCGGTCACCACATCCCGTAGCTGACAGTGGCGGGATTCCAGTTCCCGCCGTTTTCCGTCGGTCCCCACCACAAAGGCGTGGTGGAGGGCGCATTTTTCGAAGGAAGGGTCGAACACAATATCCCTGTGGTCTCCCAATGCGGCAATGGCCTTGCGCCCCAGCAACCGGATGATTTGCGTGCTGGAAGTGGTGGTGGTGCCATCGGGAGAAAGCAGCAGCCTGGTGGAATTGTGCAAATACACCTCACCATGCTCCTCCAGCCATTCCGGCGGAACCTTGCTGGCATCCTGTGGTTTTTCAGGCAGTGGAGCCCAGGCCGGCGATGGTTCCCTTTTGAGGACCCACTCGGTGGGGTTCCCTTTGGCCGGTTCCTTGGGAGGTTCTGCCCGACCGGCAGGTACCAGCAGAAACAGCGCCATCCATACCGTGAGGGGGTAGCGCTGCTTTTTGGGGTATGGCGACCTGGATTGCCACATGGGAAATGGTTCTCGGAAGGGGTTGGTCGGGTTGCCTTCGGGGCCGGTTTCACCGTGACCGTGGGCCAAGGATAGTCTAAGCTCAGGGCTGGAAGGAACATCTAGGGGAAGGCGTTTCCCTCTTATCCGGAAAGTGGCGGGCGGCTCAAGGATTGGAAACCTGGTTCAAGCGTGACTTGGCCTCTTACGGGCCCGGCACTCCCCCTTTTCAGGGGGGTCTGGCCCGGGCCCGTTCCTATTGCCAAAACCTGGCACAAAACCATTACGAAAATTTCTCGGTTTTGACCTTTTGGGTGCGGGGCAGGGCACGCCATCACATGCGGGCCGTGTACGCCTTTTCCCGCTGGGCCGACAATCTGGCGGATGAGGTGGCTGACCCGACTGAGTCCAGGCGATTGCTGGCCTGGTGGCGAGGCCAAATTGGCCAGTTGGATCAACCGGACGCCAAACCGGCCCATCCGGTCTTCATCGCCTTGCAGGCCTCGGTTCTGGAGGTTGGCCTGCCCTTGGAACCGTTTCACCATTTGCTGGACGCTTTTGAGCGCGACAAGGTGGAGACAGATCATCCAAGCTTGGAAGAGTTGCTCGATTACTGCCGGGGATCCGCCAATCCGGTTGGGCGGTTGGTGCTGCGCATTTTCGGTCAGGCTAGTCCCCAGCGCGATGAATGGTCGGATGCCATTTGTTCCGCGCTGCAATTGGCCAACTTCTGGCAGGACATCGGCCGGGATCGGAAAATCGGCCGTGTTTACCTGCCCGGGGATTTGCGCCTTCGTTTCGGGGTAACCCCGTCCGATTTGGACCAGCCCAAGGCTTCCGACGCATTGAGGGCGCTGGTGACCCACCTGTGCCAATACACGCGCGCGCTGTTTCGCAAGGGAGAACCTTTGCTGGCCGACCTGCGTGGCCCGTTGGCCGCCCAGGTGAAATTGTTTCATGATGGCGGGCTTGCCATTCTGGACGCGATTGAAAATCAGGGTGGTGACACGCTGGCCATACGCCCGACCGTGGACAAGTTGGGGAAAATTCGCCTGATGGGCCAGACCCTCCTGGGCATGTCCGGCCTTGGGCGTTTGATTTCGGCTCGGGAAGCGGGTGAACGCACTGAAGCTGGTACAGCCGTATCTTTGGGGGCATCCCATGCCTGGTGCCGTGATGTGGCCCGCACCAAGGCTGGCAATTTCTACCCGGCATTTGGTTTGCTTCCGACCGGTCAGCACCGGGCCATGTGCGCCCTTTATGCCTTTTTGCGCGTGACGGATGATATCGCGGATGAACCCGCCCCGGGGGAAGATCCCTGTCAGTCGCTGGAAAGCTGGAGGCTGGCCCTGCGCCGAGCCTTGGCCGGGGAGCCGTCCCACCCCATGCACCCGGCCCTGGTCTGGTCCGTGCGCACTTTCGGGATCGATCCCGCCCATCTGGAGGAGGCCATTGACGGGGTGGCGATGGATTTGCAGCCACTCCGTTTTGAAACCATCCGAGAATCGGAGGGATATTGCCACAAGGTCGCCTCAGTTGTTGGGCTATGCTGCCTGGCTATTTGGGGCTGCCACAACCGGCGCGCGCATCCGGCCGCCATCGCCACCGGGTACGCCCTGCAGTGGACCAACATCCTGCGCGACCTGCGCGAGGATTCAGGGCGTGGCAGGCTATATCTGCCCTTGGAAGACCTCCAACGATTTGGGGTGTCGGAAGAGGAAATCGCCCGGGGTGAAAAAACCGGGCCATTTCGTCAATTGATGGATTTCGAAATCAGGCGAGCCCGCGACTATTACCGGCAGGCCTGGCGCCTTCGCCGGCATTTGCCGCCGGCAGGGGCGGCCATGTTCACCGCGCTGGTGGGGATCTACCAGGGATTGCTCGAGCACCTGGCCCTGATGCCGGACCGGGTGCTCGACGAACGGGTTTCCCTTTCAAAAAAGACCAAGGCCTTCATTGCGTTGTCGGCCTGGCCCTGGAGGCTCAATCAGGTCCCCAAGCCCGGGCGAATTTCTCCGGGAAGGAGTGGAGGGGGTGGAACCTTGCGGGGCATGATTGGCAGCTCGGGTGGTTTGCTGGGGCCAGGATCCCTGGGGGCCAGGAATTCCCATGGATCCGCTTCCGGCAGTCCGTTGGGCGGAACGGGTACCGGCACCTTGCCTGCGGGGGGCTGACCTGCGCCCCTTCCCGGCCAGGGACCAGAACCCGGTACCCAGCCAGGTCCAGGAAGGGGTACCAGAGGCGGTGCACCGGGTGGGACCACTCTGGGTGTGTCCGGTCCCGGATCCAAAAGTGGTGGCCGTAATGCGATGGGGGTGACTTCCATCGAATTCGCAAGCCCGGCAAGCCGTTCCTGAATCATTTCCCGGGTGACCGGATGCATGGGCAAGGTCCAGGTTTTGGACCCGGCAACAGGCACCGCGGCATCTGTCAAAAACGCATCGGAATGCCCCAGGACTCCTTCGGGCACCAACTGAACCAGTTGGCAAATGACGCCGCCGTCGCCGGATCGTTTGGCTGCCGCGGGGGGATTGATCTCGATCACCAAATCGGGACCGAATCCCGCGTTGGAAATCGCGTCGGCCAGTTCCCGGCCGGCCCGCCAGGAGTGGTCCTGGCTGACGATCACCACGCTTTGGGGTTGGCCCTGGTTTGCCTCCAGTTGGTGGAGCAGTTCCTGACGAACCCAGCCGCAATCGAAGCCTGTCCAGAATTCGGCATGGTACGAGCGGGTGTATCCAGACTGGCGGGTGGCTGCGAACAGGGCCTTGAATTCATGGGCCGCCACCGGGTCAATCCCGCCAAGGAAGACCACATGGACCTGGCGCTTGTTGGCTTGAGGCACTTCCTGGGCAATCAACTCGGGGGGCGGACCTTGGTCCGGAAGTGTGGGCACAGCCACACAACCGGACAGACCAAGGGCCGCGGCGCCGAGTCCACCCAGGAACCCCAAGCGGTGGATGCGGCACCGCATGGAAGCTCCTGTTAGAACCGGCAGGTTCGCCATATTCGGCAAACCTTGCCTTGCTTGCCATCTAGATCGTCCAGCTTGACAGGCTTCCTTCAGGGAATGTGCCTGAAGGATGAAAATCCGCGGCAATGGAAAGAAGGGGCCGAAAACAA
This sequence comes from Gemmataceae bacterium, assembly GCA_017853285.1. Classification (GTDB taxonomy): domain Bacteria; phylum Planctomycetota; class Planctomycetia; order Gemmatales; family Gemmataceae; genus UBA6894. The sequence continues at coordinate 4,573 of JAFMJU010000015.1, read as the reverse complement.
GCAGCCGGGCCCGTTTGGGCCCGGCTGCTATAGAGTTGTTTCAAGCTTTCAGGAGGTGGTTTCGGAGCCTTGGGCAGCCTGGATCTGTTCCTTCAATTCTTCGGGAGGTTCCATCACACCCCGGCATTTGGGGTATTTGGTGCAGCCCAGGAAAAAGCCCTTGGCGCCCGAACGCAACTTCATCGGGGCCTCGCATTTGGGGCATTTCTGGTTCACCTCCACCGCCGGAACAGGGGCTTTCACCGGGGGTGGCGGGAGCTTGTCCCCCAACTGTTCGCGAATCTGCGGGGTGATCTGTTTCGTTCCCCGGCATTTGGGGTAGGCGGTGCATCCCAAAAACGGCCCGCGCGGCCCCCGTTTGATGGCCATGGACGCGCCGCATTTCTCGCAGGCGATACCGAGATCGACCGGCTTTTTGGGGTTGCCGTCCGCATCGACATCCACCGCATGGCGGCATTTGGGGTAGGCCGAGCAGGCGAGGAAGGGCCCGCGTTTGCCCGTTCGAAGCACCATCGGCGACGAGCATTTGTCGCACTGGTGCTCGGTGGGTTTGCTGGAGATGACCGGACCGCCCTCCTCGGTCAGGTTCATGGTGGTCTTGCAGTCAGGGTAACCGGAGCAACCCAGGAATGGGCCTCCCTTTCCAAACCGCTTCAGCATGGGCTTGGAGCAGGTGGGGCAGGCGTGTTCAGTCACCTCCGCCGGCTTGCGCTCAGCCTCGCCCTCCGGCCGCTTGATGTAGTCGCATTCAGGGTAACCCGAGCAGCCGAAAAAGCGGCCCCGCCGGCTGAACCGTTCCTGGATCGGTTTGCCGCACTTGGGGCATTTCTCGCTGGCGCCCAGTTTCTCGGAAGCCTCGTTCAGGTTTTCCTTGAACGGGCCGTAAAACTCGTCGAGCACCGCGTTGCGCGGGATATGGTCCGTCTCGATCCGGTCGAGTTCGGTTTCCATGTGGCTGGTGAAATTCAAATCCATGACCCGGCTGAAATGCTCAACCAGCATGTCCACCACATCCATACCGATCTGGGTGGCGTGGAAACGGCGGTCTTGCTGTTCCACATAACCGCGTTCCTGGATCTTGGAGATGATGGACGCGTAGGTGCTCGGGCGCCCGATCCCCTCTTTTTCCAGGGTTTTCACCAGGCTTGCCTCGTTGAAACGCGGGGGCGGCTGGGTGAAATGCTGACTGCCGTCCAGGCGCAGCAGGTCAAGCCCCTGACCCTTGCTCAAGGCGGGCAACTGGGGTTCATCATCCTTCTTGCCCACCGGCATGACCCGGCGATAACCATCGAAACGCAGAATGCTGCCCGAGGCGCGGAAAAGCGCCTCCCCAGCCTTGATTTCCACGGTGGTGACGCTGGTGATGGCCGGTTTCATCTGGCTTGCCAGGAACCGGTTGTAAATCAGCGTGTAAAGGCGGGCCTGCTCGGAGGGCAGGACCCTGGAAACCATTTCCGGTGTGTAACGCAAATCGGTTGGACGGATGGCCTCGTGGGCTTCCTGGGCGCTTTTGCCCGATTCGTAAAGGTTTGGTTTGTCGGGCAGATAGGTGGGCCCGAAATCCGAAAGGATTTTTGCCCGCACCGCCTGAAGGGCATCCGAAGAGACCCGGGTGCTGTCGGTTCGCATGTAGGTGATTAGGGCCACCTGGCCCTCCGAACCCATCTCAACGCCCTCATAGAGCCTTTGGGCGGTACGCATGGTCCGGCTGGCGGAATAGCCCATCCGCAACGAAGCCTGCTGCTGCAGCGTGGAGGTGGTGAACGGGGGGGAGGGGCGGTTTGCTTTCTCCTTCTCCTCCAGAGACTGGATAATCCAATTGACGCCGGAAAGGCCGGACACCACTTCGTCGACCGTGGCACGGTTGTCAGCCGCGAATTTCGCACCTTTCCAGTTGACCAATTCGGCCTGGAAAGACCCGCCGGGAAGCGTGTCGGGAGTGGCGTCGCCTTCCTCGCCACCCTCCTCCTTGGCGGCCTTCTTCTTGCCACGCTTGGGCTTTTCCGCCAACGCTTCAGTGATCCGCACGGTTTGGGGTCCGATGAGGGCCCTATCCACCGTGCCCTCGGAGCAGAGAAGGGCCACCACCTTCCAGTATTCCTCGGGCTTGAAGGCGGCAATTTCACGCTCGCGGTCCACAATCAGTCGAACAGCCACGGATTGCACACGGCCGGCCGAAAGCTGCCTGGCCAGCTTGCGACTGAGCAGGGGGCTAAGGTTGTACCCCACCACCCGATCCAGGAACCGCCGGGCCTCCTGGGCCTGGACGCGGTCCATGTCAATTTCACGAGGGTGTTCGAACGCGGCTTGAACCGCTTTTTTGGTGATTTCGTTGAAGGTGACCCGTTTCACCTGATCGTCGGAAAGTGACAGGGCTTCCTTCAGATGCCAGGCAATCGCTTCCCCTTCCCGGTCGGGGTCGGGAGCTAGATATACGATTTTTGCATTTTTAGCAAGCTTTTTAAGCGAGTCTAGAACAGCCTTGCGATCTTGTAGTGGCCGATATGTTGGCGACCAGTTGTTCTCTATATCGATACCGAAACGGCTCTTGGGTAGATCACGAACATGCCCTTTGCTGGCCGTGACTTCAAAATCGGGCCCCAGGTATTTCTGGATGGTTTTTGCCTTGGCCGGTGATTCCACGATGACCAGGTTTTTGGTTTTTTTCCGAGCGGCCAAAGTTATCCTCCGGTCCTGTCAGGGCTTGGGGCTTGTTGCCGTTGTGGTTGCCGGCACAACGGGTAGAATCGTCATTTCGTGACGGATTTCAAGGTGGCGATAGGCTCCCACGATGGTGGGCTACCCCAAGCTCGTCAAGGGGAAGCTCCTCCATATATAAGGATGAGACGGTATCCCACGCCGAGACCGGATCTGTTTTTGGAGCGCGCGGCAAATCGTTGCAAGTGCTTGCTCCATAATAAGATTCGCTGATTTTTGGCCAGAACCAATCTAAGGACGGAACATGGCGTTCAATCCCCTGGAAATGGTCCGTGAGAATTCGAAGGTCGTCATGGCCGGCATCACCATGGTGGCCATGTTCGTGTTCGTTCTCACTTTCGGACAGGGAGACATCCTCAACACGCTCACAGGTGGAGCCGGGGCCGACCGCGGTCCCGAGGTCACCAAACTGTTTGGCAAAACCGTGTACAAGGCGGATGTGCAAAAGGTCCGTGAAAATTTCAACTTGGCCGAGTTCCTTCGTTTTGGCTATTCCAGCAGCCTCAATGCCAGCCAGCGCCGGGAATCGGATGCCAAACGGCCCCGGTTTTTGTCGGTCCCCCCGCAATCGCTGGACGAGTCGGTCGACCAACTGATCTGGGCCCATCAGGCTGAAAAGCTGGGAATCCGGCTGGACGAAGCCGCCATGCGGAAGATTTTCAACGAGGAACTGGCCACACCCAGCATGAAGGACCCTTGGCCGGAGGGTATGAGTTTTGAGGAACTGCCCTACCTGAAAACAGCCCTCCAATTCGCCCAGCTCAATCGCCGGGTGGCTACCCCAAAGGACATCAAGGAAGCCCTTCGCAGCCTGATGACCAACATGCTGGCCCGCGAGGTGGTTTTGGGACAATCCACCAGCGGTTTGTTCCAGATGATGATGGGGGGTGGTGCCGGTGGCGTGCCTTCCACCACCCTCAGCCCGACCCCCGAGGAATTTCATCGTTTTTACGAGCGGAATCTCACCAGGGTCGCCGCGGTGGTTCAGCCTTTGCCGATTCCCGCCGTGGACGCCAAAGGTCAGACTGTCAGCGACAAGGAAATCCAGGACTTTTTCGACCGCTACAAAGACCAGGAGCCGGTTCCGGGTTCGGCTTTTCCTGGCTTCAAGACTCCTCAGATGTACAAGCTGTCCTGGGCCGCAGCCCGCGAGGATTCCCCGCTGGTGAAGGCCCAATTGCCCATGCTCCAGGCATTGCGCGTGTGGGCCCCGGCACAGGTGCTGGCCCAATCATTGGCTGGCGGGGCGGCCGCCTCCGCCCTGGGTCTTTACACCTGGAGTGACACAAGTTCCACAGGGTTGCCTGTGTTGACCGACGATTCGCTGCCCGGGCTTGGGCCGTGGATTTGGCTTGATCCGCAATTGGGCGCTTTTGAGCGCCGCGATTTGGCCGCAAAAATCGCACCCTTCGAGCAAAAACGCCATGATGCGGCCTACCAAAAAGCCGGTACCGCCCTGGAAAAAATCACCCCAGAATTGGTGGTGGGCGTGGTTGGACTTGGTCAGGCCAACCAACATGCCGCCGCGGTGGCGATGGTGGCCGCCGGGCCCGATGCCATCGCCCGGTTCCGCCGGGTGAAGCAGGCCGCCACCGCTGCGCTCCTTGGTTCCGGGAACCATTTGCCGTTCAGCCCGCTTGGAGCCACCGCCAGCCCCGGCAAGCTTGCCGCCGAGGAGACAGTGGCCTCGCAAATCGCGCCAGAGGTATTGGCGGCCTCACAAAAATCCGCCTTTGACAGGCAGATTGCCTCCTTTACCGAGTTTCTCAGCGGCTTGCGGGGGGCGGGTGGTATCGCTCCGAAAGATGCGGCCGCGGCTGAAGCAAAGGCAAAGGACCGCGCAGCCGCATTGGGA
>JAFMJU010000377.1 GCA_017853285.1 Gemmataceae bacterium | reverse complement strand
AATCCGCTTTCCAGCCAACCCAAGGTGGCCAAAGAGGCATAATCTGCCAGTGCTGGGGCACCTGGTAGTTTAGGGGGCGGATTTTGCTCCATATGATGGCGAATGGCCCCGGAAACATTGTCATTGGTACCGGCGGAAACGGTTGCCTCCAACATGATGTCCTGGTTGGCGGGCAATGGAATACCCGCAAAGGGAAACAGGTCCCCATCGCCGCGTGCTCCCGGGTCAGCTCCAGGCAAGATCATGCCCAGAAGATGCCCCCCGGTTTTCAGGGTGCGGTCCGGCGTGTCGAACAAGGGAGTCCAAAATGCGTTTTCCTTCCAAGAAACCGAAACCCACTGTTTGTCGTGATGCCAGGCCATCAGCGGCATGGTCAGTTTGAGCGGATCGGGAACCCTGCGCTGATGGGCGGGGCCGTTGATATCCGCTTGGGAACTGCTGGGCTCGTTTTCGAGGTACTCCACTCCAGCCAGGAGGGCCTGGGATTTGTCTGGATCGATTGTGCCATCCGTTTTTCGGGTGCCCGCCACCGCCATCAATGCCGGCAGCCACACCAGCTTGCGGGGCTGTTCTACCCTTAGCCGAGTGGAAAAGTGGAAAGACCCTTCTGAGCCATGGCAATATTTCCGTTCCAGGGTCCAGGTGCATCCATCGCCGTCCCGCAGGGTGCCCCGGGTGATCAGGTTGCCTTGCGGATCTGTTTGGGTGTCAAAACTTTCGGGAGTAATGGGAATCCATTCCAGCTCCGGCTTCCCTTGCCTCAGAATCTGGTGCCCGACCAGTCCGGCCCGGTGGCCCCTGGCCAGAAGTCTGCTGTCCTGTTCCAATTGCCAATGATCCCAACCTTTGCCAACCCTCAGGGTGGTTTTGCCACGGGCTAGGCGGTGGGGCAGGTTGCTTGCGGGAGCATCGGGCGGCAAGAGTGCCCAGGCCGGGGGCTGGATATCCTTGCGCGCTTCCAGATGGATGGACGCGAATAAGCAATCTCCGTTGCCCGGCGGATCGAGACGGAATCGGGTTCCCCAAGGCAGTGCCGGCAGGCGAACCCGCGCGGTGTGCCATTTGCCCGCTGGAACCTCGAAACGCACGGAGTTGCGTTCCGTGGTGCCGTTCAGGTCGGTGAAGTAGAAAATCTGCCCGGTTCCACCTGTCGTGGATTTGAGCCGGATGGTGCCCAAAAGCGGCAGATTGCCTCCGGGCGGGGTAAGCCGGGGCCCAATCAGGTAGGGGTCATCTCCCCCCACCCGGACCAGCAGGCCGTCGCCTGTAGGTTCCAGTGCCTGGATGTCGTGGGCCGGACGCCACTTCCGGGCCTGATCCTTTTGAGTGAAATCAATGGACAAACCCTGGCCCGGCTGGGCCAGAACCAGCCACACCAGGGCGGCGAACATGGGTGAATCCTCGCGGTTTACTTTCGGTAAAAGGGACTGGCCGGATCCCCCTTCGAAAGCATGTAGGCCAAAAGGTCAAGCACCTCATTCTGGTTCAGCCCATCGACCAGTTTGGCGGGCATCAGGGAAACCGGCGAAGGCTTGATCGATTCCACATCCGACTTGCGGATCTCCATGACCTTGGTCGAATCCTCGGGATCGGTGACCAAAACCAGCGCGGTTGCCGTCTCGCTGACCACCTTGCCGGTAAGGACCTTGCCTGAATTGGTCTCGATGATGGATGCCTTGTACTGGTCGGAAATCACCTTGTTGGGTTCGATGATCGATTCGCAGAGGTCTTTGGCGCTGAAGCGCCCGGAAACCTGGCTCAGGTCCGGCCCGGTGGCACCACCTTCGCCGTTGAACCGATGGCAAACCACACACCGTGCCGCGGCGAAGGATTTCTTGCCATTTTCGAAGTTGCGGCCGGAAAACCCGCCTTTGGTTAGTCCTGCCAATTCCTCGACGGTCCAAGCTTTTCCCGGGCCCGCGGGTTTGGGCAACGCCGTGATCTTAGCGGGTTTCCGGAGACCCATCGCCTCGATGGCCAGGCGATCGGTGTCCTTGGCGTTGTCGTAGGCTTCCCTCTCGATGTTGTTCAGGAAGCCCTGGTAGCTGGCGCCACCTGACTTGCCGCGCGCCTCATTCAGGGCCGTGAAGTATGCTCGCCGCGAATCGAGTGTCCAATGATCCTTCAGGTTCCTGAGGGCGAACAGATAATGGATCTTTTGCGCATCGGGGCGGTTGGCCATCACCTGGGAGATGGTCCCGCCATACCCGCGGTTGCGGGCGAGCACGGAATCCTGCACTTCTTCGCCGGCGTTGGAGGAGGGTTCGTTGAACAGTTTGGCGGCCTTCAGGGCGATCGTTGGCGATTGCAGGTACACCAGCAGGTTGATCAGCTCCCGGTTGGTCATGTTTTCCCCGCCCGGGAAGAGCGGATCCAGCCTGGCCAGAACGGCGGACGAGGTTTCCTTCGAAGGGGCTTCCATTCGGATGAATACCAACTGCATGGCCCGCAACCAGTCGAGGCGGGTGGCGGTGTCCATCGATTCCCATTCGATTTTCAGCAGGCTTTGCAGCGCCTTGTCAGACAACCCCTTGGAGCCTTGATGCGCCACCGCCACAACCCCCTGGATCAGGGCCGTGGTGTTTGGCTGATCCAGTACCTTGTCCTGCCAGAGTTCGGCCGGTTGGTTTTCCAGGGCGACACGGGCGGCGTAACGGATGAAACGATCCGCATGCCCCAATTGATCCAATATGGCTTGCAAGTCTTTCCCGGAGGCGCTTCCCTTGTGGTGGAATGCCTCCAGTTTGCGACGCAGTTGACGCAGGCCCGCGTTGGAGTCGGTGGTGGAGTCCGCCGGGGCGGGACCGGTGGCTTCCTTGCCGGTGTAGGTGACGCGGTAGAGCTCGGACTGCGTGCCACGGCCGCCCACCGTGAAATACATCGCCCCGTCGCGGTTGATCACCACATCGGTGAGTGGCAGGGGCGCGCGTGACACAAACTCTTCCCGAACGGCCGAGTAGGTCGAGCCTTTGGGCTCGATATGGATCGCGTACATGGTGCCGAATGTCCAATCGCAGATGTACAAGGCCTTCTGGTACTTGGCGGGAAACTTTGCCCCCGTGCCAAATTCAACCCCCACGGGGGAACCGGGCCCAATATCCACCATGGCGGGCAGGCTGTCCGCGTAATAGGCCGGCCATTTGCCAGTTCCGCTGCGCCAGCCCAATTCGCTTCCGCTGGTGGCGTGGTTCACCCGTGTGGGGCGGTACCAAGGCATGCCGAAGTCCCATTCCATGTCGGCGTCGTAGACGAACATTTCACCTTCGGGATTGAGGGCGAAATCGTACTGGTTGCGGTAGCCAATCGTGAAGATTTCCCACTCCTTCCCATCCGGATCAGTGCTGGCGATGTAACCACCCGGGGCCATGATTCCCCGGGCGTGCCCGTTCGCATCCCATTGGCGGGGAAGCAGGTGGTCTTCGTTCCAGTTCGAGGGAATGCGGCTTTTTTGGAACCCCTTGGGGGGCAGTGTGTGGTTGCCGCAGGAGACCAGGATTTTTTTGCCATCGGGTGATAGACGGAGCGCATGAGGCCCGTGCTCGCCGCCGCCTTGCAGTTCCTTCAACTTGGTCACCTGGTCGTATTGGTCATCGCCATCGGTGTCGCGCAGGCGGTATAGCCCGCTGCCGGGGCCGCCATTGGCACAGACATACAAGGCGCCAAAGGCATGCAGCAGGCCCTGGGCGCCGGTCATGTTCACTTTCAGCTTTTCAATCCGCGATGGTTCGTTTGTTCCGGGCTTTCCCGGGGTGACCCGGAACAAGCCCTTGCCTTCCTGGTCGCTGGCGATCAGGCGCCCCTTGTCATCGGTGGTGAGGCAAACCCATGAGCCGTGGGTCGCCTTGGGCACTGTGAAAAGGCGCTCGATCTGGAAGCCGTCTACGACCTGGAAGCCTTGGCTGGATGCGCCACCTGAAACGCCTGAAAAAACATTGCCCCACGGGTTGTCGCCCATTTTTCCCATGATTTTGGGTTTATTGCCAGCGCCATTGTCGCCTTCTTCCCGGGCGACCCATGTCTCGTCGGAGACCAGTTGGGTGGTTTCGCCGCCCCGGGATTTCAGAATGGCCTTGAAGGCGAAGCCGGCGCCGTTGCCGCCGTCATTGGTGACTTCCGCACGGAGGGTATTCTTTCCGGCTTTCAAGTGGGCGGTG
>JAFMJU010000376.1 GCA_017853285.1 Gemmataceae bacterium | reverse complement strand
AAGGGGCGGGCCAACTGGCCCGCCCCTTCCACTTTTTCAATGGATGGTATTTCAGTGGGACTGCAGGCTGAAGGGATCCAGCCGGCGAACGGTTCCATCCGCAAATCCGACCCAGGGGGAACCGGTTTGCGGGATCGGCTCCATGGTGGTGACCGCGGAATCGAGTGGCCGTTCCTCGACCACCACACAGTGGGTGGTGTCGATCAGACGGATCTGGCGGTCGTCTCCGCCGGCGACAGCGGCGGTTCCCGCGAGGATGAACCTGGCGGCCCGAACCGGGATGCGAGGTTCAAGGATTGGTGTGGTGTTGGCTTGGCCATCGCGCAGGGCCAAACCCTGCCCCCCGGCAAGGAGCAGGTTCCTGTTCCGGTCGATGGAGACGGTGCGAACCGGGCCGACCTGGAACAGGATTTTTCCCCGGGGAATGCCCTTGTCCAGATCCCAGACCATGACGTTGCCATCCCCCCCGGCGGTCAGCAGTCGGTTGGATGCCAGGCTGGTGATGGCCAGCACCCCACCGGGATGTTTGCCCAGCAGTTTTGAAGGTGCGGACGGATCGCCAAGGGAGAATTGGCGCACTTCGCCGTCTTCGCAACCGGCCAGCAGGAAACGGCCTTTTGAGTCAAAACGGATGGCCTGCACATTTGCGTGGAAGCCGGTGAATTTGCGTACTTCCTTGCCCGTGGAGATATCCCAAAGATGGATTCCCATGTCATCCTGGAAGAGCCGGCTCGAGGCGCCGGCAAGCAGGTTTCCATCCGGGTGGAAAGCGATGCAGTTCACCGCTCCCTCGTTGCCGCTGATGGGGCGCTTGGGTCTGCCCGTTTCCGCGTCCCAAACCTTCACCGCCTCATCCAGCCCGCCGGTGGCAAGCAGTTTGCCATCGGCGCTGAGGGCCATCGCGCTCACCTGGGCCACATGGGCCCGGATCACCATTGGCGGCAGGACCTTGGTCGGGTTGGCTCCGGCCGATTTGGATGCGGCTTCCCCGCCCGGGAGCTGCACGGCTTTTCCCTGAAGGAAAGCGCGGAGGGCCTCGGCAAGCTCCGCGGGCTTTTGGAACCTGTCTTGTGGCTTTTTACGCAGCAGCCGGTCGATGATTTGGGACAGGGCCGCGGGCACATCGGGTCGGACCGAGGAAACCTGTGGCGCCGGCGTGGTCAGATGTTTCCGCAGTTTCTGGACGATCGTGCCGCCTGCGAACACGGGGTGGCCCGCAAGCAGGTAGAAAAGGGTGGCTCCCAGGCTGTAAAGGTCGCTCCGGGTATCGGCGTTTCGGGGATTTTCGGCCTGCTCGGGTGCCATGTAATCCGGCGTGCCGAGAAACTCGCCCGCCTGGGTCAACTCACCCAGTTCCTCCGAGCCTTCGTCCTCCTCGTCTTGGCCGTCACCCAAAACGCGGGCCAGCCCGAGGTCCAGGATTTTGATGGTGCCCACCGCGGTGGTGGCCGGAAGGGGCTTGGGGATTTCCTTCAAACCCTTCAACGGTGAGGGGGTCACCATCAGGTTGCTGGGCTTGATATCCCGGTGAATGACGCCCTTGTCCGAAGCGTGCTGGAGGGCGTCAGCGGCCTGGATGATGAAGCTGACAGCCAGCTGGATTGGAAGGGGCCCGGTCATCTTCACCAAACGACTCAGGTCGATGCCATCCACATATTCCATGGTGAGGAAGGCTACCGGCCCGGAAAGGTCGGTCTGGAAAACAGTCACGAAGTTCGGATGCTGCACCAGCGCCGCCGCCCGCACCTCCCGGGCAAAACGTTTGGTAGCCTCCCCGGCTTTCAGCCTTTCGGGAAGGATAACCTTCACCGCAACGGTGCGGTTGAAGCCGTGCTGGCGGGCCTTGTAGACCGCGCCCATCCCGCCACGGTTCAGCTCCTTGAGGATGTCGTGCCCGGGGATGTTGTACTCGGGGTTTTCGAGCGGCTTCGCCTTGGAGTCGGAAACTGAATTGGATGTGGAGGCGCCAACAATGCTTTGCCGTGTTCCCGAGGGTGCGGAAGAGTCCTTGCTGGCCTCATCGGCTGAGCTAGGCGGCGCACTCGGATCGGGTAAATCAGGCATGTTGCGGGAGGTCTCAGGAATATAGCCGTCGATCGAAAGCCTTTCAGGCTATACGCTGGTACGATGAAATTGGTTGTGCGCCAGCCGATTGATGGCCCCAAATGGCACAGTTTACATACTATAGCACGCTATCGAGTGAGAAATGAAGGAAAAGCAGGCCAAAGATTCGGCCCTTTCTCATACCGGAACTGGTGCCCATTCCGATGATTCCAGCCCCGTTCGCTGGATTGTTCCTCACCTGAATCCCGATCAATTGGCTCGTGAAATCGGCGAATGGCTTCACGGGGGCACCCTGAACGGCTATCACCCGGCTCATCTTTTGCAATTTGCCTCCGTTGACCACAATTCAGGGCCTCAGGTGCGAACCATTGTGCTTCGGGGAGCGGAGCCATTCTGCCATTGGGTGCGGTTCCACACGGATATCCGAAGCCCCAAGGTTGAGGAAATCCGCCATCAACCCCGGGTGGCGCTGTTGGGATACGATCCCAAATTACGCCTGCAAATCCGCATGGATGCTGTGGCGGCGATCCATCACAAGGACGCCTTGGCCCGTCAGGCATGGGAGCGCATACCGCCACACAGCAGGGCGTGCTACTCATCCAAAAAAGTGCCGGGCGAGGCCCTGAAACAGGATGTGGTCCATCAGGCGCCCCCGCCCATTCATGATGTGGATGACCCCGCGTACAACCACTTCGCAGTCATTCACTGCGCCATCGAATTGATTGATGTGCTTGAGTTGGATTCCAACGGCCATCGCCGGGGAACCTTGATCCGGGCGGATGGCACCTGGTGTTGGCAGCCGGTGGCGCCCTAGTTTTTATATAAACATATATTTATTTAGATTAAGCGGCGTTTTTGCGATGGATTGGCTCAAATCGGTCCTGAAATAAACGATTCAACAGATTGTGGGTGGCCGCAGGGGTGGCGCAGTTGATTGTGTCCTCAACTCGGAATCGGCTTTCACCCATTTGCAGGATGTCACCGGGTTCGAGGTCCGCGCTGCGCACTTTTTTTCCATTAACCCAAGTTCCATTGCTGCTATCAAGATCTTCTATTTGCCATCTTCCTTCATTCTTTTTAAGCCGACAGTGATTTCTGCTTGCAGAGGGGCTTTGCAAGGGAAGGTCTGTTTGCAAGGACCGACCAGCCAAGATCCCGGCGGCAGGATTTGATTCCGCCAGAATCAAACGGTTTCCCAGGATCAAATCCACCAATACAAGTTGGCTGGCCCCCTCCGGGTGAATGGTGGTGGGGCAATCTTGCTGGTTTTGGGAATCAGAGGGCATTCTTGGGCCTCGAGGGAGGGTGGTTAGAACCTCCGAAAACTGAAAAAAGAGTCCCGTGTCGTTAAAAATCGGCGGGAGGACACAGTTTTCTTCAAAAAAAATCAAGGGTTGTTTGGATTGAAAACGGGTTGTCAGGATTAACGAATGTGCGAGTTGTATTCAAAATTGGTTATTTAGGCTGTTTGTTGGCGCTTTCCTTAAAATAAGTGCCCTTTGTTGAATTTGGACTAATGCGTGCTTTGGGGTGCCCTGTCAAGATGAATAGGAAGGCTAAACTTAGTTGTTTGGCCCGAGTGGGGAAACTTCTAGCAGGGAGTTTGTGATGAATTGGGGAACCCTTCGGTTCCTGGGCATCCTGGCGTTGGGATGTTTGGGGCTGAGCAATTCGGCGCGGGCTTCGCATTGCGGAGCCTGCCAATACCCGGCGACCGTGGTCGCGGTGGAGCAATGCTCACCGGTCCGCTACCGGGTATGCCAACGCGTGGTCACGGAAGAAGTTCCGGTGACAACCTACAAAGCCGTTTACGACACGACGATGCGGGAGGAAAAGTACACCGTCCTCCGTCCCGTGACGGAAACGCAGTTGCGTGAGCACCGCTACACGGTCTCCCGCCCTGTGATCGAGTACCAGGACGAGGTGGTCCGCCAGACGGTGTGCCGCCCCGTGTACGAGCAGCATGTTCGCCAGTACACCGTGACGGTGTGTCGGCCGGAGGTGCAGTGCTACCAGGTGCCCGTCACCACGACCAGGTACGAGCCGGTGTACGAGCAGCATGTGCGGAACATCCCGTACACGGTCGCCCGCCCGGAGT
>JAFMJU010000375.1 GCA_017853285.1 Gemmataceae bacterium | reverse complement strand
GCGTCATCCAGGAAACGGGCCAGGGAGCGCATGATGCGGCTTTTGGCCTGACCTTTTTCTCCCAAAAAAAGCATGTCATGCCCGGCGAGAATGGCCAGACTGATTTCCGGCAGCACGGTGTTGTCGTAGCCGACAACGCCGGGAAACAGGTTTTCCCGGCGGGCCAAAGCGTTGATGAAATTGGTCCTAACCTCCTCCTTCACGGAACGGGATCTGTTCCAGGAAGAGTTGCGGAGCTCAGCCAGAGTTTTGGGGCGTTCCTGATTCAAAGGACTTCACCTTTTTGAGAAAGACCCATGGGTCCAGGGCACTGCCTGTTGATGACTGGGCCGCGGGTTAAACCACGAATCATCATAGGCTTGGGCTTTGCCGATTGGTCCGGAATTGGGCGGATTGCTGAAAGGATAAGGCGTGGGAATGGTTTCAGTCAGGGTAAATGTCCGGCAGGGGATTTTTGTTTTGGTCATGGGGTTGGATCTCAACCGAGTCCGAGTCATCATCATCGCTAGTTGAAGCAGGCCTTAGGTCTGGCTTGCCACGAACGTGGGGGTCGATCCGAACAGTTTGGTTCAGCGGCCCTGAAGGGATGGGCTGGCGGGGTTTTTCGGGCCTGGGGTCATCAATCAATGTAACCCTAAAAACGCATCCCGCGACACTCAATTGGTCGTCGGTGGTCAGATTGGACCTGCGGATTCTTTGCCCATTGACCCTGGTGCCATTGGTGCTCCCCAAATCGCGGACCATGACCTGACGGCCATCGCAAAACAGAACACAGTGAAGCTTCGAAACGCTTTTGTCCTCCAGTTTCAGATCGCATTCATCCTGTCGGCCCACAAGGGTCAATTCCCGCTCCAGTTCGATTGGGCGGCCACCATTCACCGGTGTGAGTTGGATGCGCATGAACCTGGGAAATTCCGGTTGGAATCTTGGGCGAAAGTCGGTTGGCTTGGCACAACGAATTGCCCGCCATGGACTTCTGACAAGTTAGCATGGCGGGTTGGGCCGATCCACACCAAGCTTTTCGTCATCGGCAAATGAATTTCAGGCCAGATTAAGGGTTCCCCGGGTCAGACCCAGCCGGTGATCCACCCGCAAACGCCGCCAGAGCCCGCTACCCGACTCCTGACCTGCAAGCACCAGGGTATATCCCTCAAGCAGAGCCCGGGTATCGGCAGCTCCTTGGTCCAGTAACTCAACCCGGAACCAGTGAACACCCAACTCTTTCAGTTTGGGGAGGTGTTCCGAGGCGGATTGGGCCTTGGCGTTGTAGACGGTGTTGCGGCAGCCAGAATCCACCAGAACGGGGAACCGCATCCCCGCCGGGTCATCGAGGACAATCCGGTGACTTTCGCAGGGCCTTCCGCAATCAAGATGGGATTTCCCCTCGGACAGGTTGGCCGCGTACAGGCAATGCTCCGTGTGAAACATGGGCATGCAAAGGTGTGCGACGAACTCGATTTTCTCGGGTTGAACATGGCGAAGCATGGATTCGAATTGGGCCCAGTTCAAATCCTGGCCCGGCGTCCATCGATTGACACCGTGGCTTTCCATCCATCCTGCCGAAAGATCGTTGACCACATTCAGCGTCAGGTCCGCGACCCGGGAGATGGAGGGAGCTTCACGGGCGAAAAGGTCCAGGGTTGCCAGGTTTCTGGCCAAAACGGCATCCGGTGCAAGGCGCAGGGCGCGTGCGATCAGGGCTTCTTCCCCGGGTTTTACCACGCGAAGCGGGGCGATCCCCACGGGCATACCCGATTGGCGGCCCATTTGAATTCCGGGCTCCCAGTTTCGGGGATCTTCAAAATCGAGCCAAAGGAGCGCGGGCCTATCCAGTTCCCGGTGGTGCCAATCGGTCACCGCCTTCACCTGGTCCAGGGTCCGGGCCAGAACTACCACACGGGGTTTGGTTTCCGTGGCGGTCCGGGAAGAATTGGTGGGGCGCTGGGCGGCATCCCTTGACCGTAGATGGATCAATGTCCCCGGTTGGGCCCGTCCAGGTTGCTCGGACTGATTTAGGCGAACCTTTTCTAATTGATCCACCAAATCCCGCCGCATCTTTTTCAGGATACTGGGTGGAACCAGCGGAAAATCTTCCAGTTCGTTACGGATTTGCCCAAGTGAATACGGGGTTCCTCCAAGGCCCCCCAAAATTTTCTGCAGAAATCCCGGATCGGGTGATTTGGATGCCCTTTCCAGAGGCCCGGTCCATTGAGTTGAAACCTTGCCGATTCCGGCCACGTTTGCCCCCACTTCCAGGGCGTTGCCGGGTTGGCCCCGGATCACCCAATCAATGGGCCAGGTTCCTTTGGGGGTTTTCAGGCCCTCGTGGATCCATTCTTTGACCCGCTGTCGAAAGGAATGCGAGTCGGTTTTGTGTAGGATCGCACCGCTTGTTAATTCCCGGGGGGGCAAATCATCCGGGCCTAGATCAATCCAAACCAAATTCCGGTCCTGCCCGGCGCCGCCATTTCGAATGGCCCAAACCCGGCCTCCAATTTCCCGCTCTTCCGGTTTGCCCTCATCCAAAACCACGCCGTCCCCTGTTTGTAGGCGTAAGTCCAAGGGGAGCGGGCTTTCGTCCAATCGGGCCAGGATGGATCTTCTGTCCCGGGCCACCACCTCTCCCAACCGGGCCCCACGGGCTTTGGGGTGTCTGCCGGGAACAAGGGCCTGGTGATTCAACCCGGATAAAAAACCGGGCGAGAAGCCCCGGGAATATGCCAGATGCAAGTCTTGCCATTCAGCCGGTGTCGGCAAGAAAGTTTCATTCATCCGGGCGGCTTCAACCGCCTTTCGATAGGTCCGCACGGTGGTGGCCACATATTCCGGCCCCTTGAGTCTGCCTTCAATTTTCAGACTGGCAACACCCAGTTCGGCCAATTGGTGGATGATTTCCGGTGAAGCCAAGTCCAGGGGGCTGAGGACGTAGGGGCCCTGGGCGCGTTCCCATCGTTTGCCGTCAATCAGCATCCCATAGGGTTGCCGGCAAGCCTGGGCGCACTGGCCCCGGTTGGCGCTCCTGCCACCGATGGCCTCGCTGGTGAGGCATTGACCGCTGTAGCTCACGCAAAGGGCGCCGTGGACAAATATCTCAACCGGCAGGTCCGTTGCCTTCACCACCCGCCCGATTTCCTCAACGGAAAGTTCCCGAGGCAAAACCGCGCGTGTCACGCCCAATTCTTTTGCCAATGCCAGACCACGCGGTTCCGAAAGTGTCATCTGGGTGCTGGCATGGATTTCCACATCAGGCGCCACTTCACGGGCCAACCGGGCCAAACCCCAGTCCTGCACGATGATCGCGTCCACCCTGGCTCGGGCGATGCGACAAAGTAGTTCTTCCGCGGTAGTCAGTTCATCGCTGAAAACCAGGGTGTTCAGGGCCACATAGCCGCGCACTCTGGAGCGGTGCAGCCAGCCCATGATTTCCGGCAATTCGTCGCTTGAGAAATTGGTAGCCCGGTGTCGCGCGTTGAAAGACTCCAGCCCGAAGTAAACCGCGTCGGCTCCTTGTGAAATGGCGGCTTCCATGCAGGCCCTGTCGCCTGCTGGTGCCAGGATTTCCGGTGGCTTGAAACCGCTCATGATGATTCTGCCCGAAAAGGGGCATCCGGAAGGATTCGGGCCAGCAGTTCACCGGCTCCCTGCTGGAGCAAGGCATCAGCCAAATGTTTCCCGGCCTGAGCGGGTTTGTCCGCCGGACACTCGATGGTCGCGGCAATGCGCTGAACACCATCCGGATCCAGGACCGCTGCCGCAAGGGACAGCTTGCCATTTTGACATTTGGCCAGGCATCCGATCGGAATCAAACACCCGCCCCCGAGAGCGGCTAACATCGCCCTTTCCGCACGGGTTTCCTGGCTGGTTTGCTCATCATCGAGGGCTTCCAACATAGATTGGGATTCATTGTCATCTGCCCGGCATTCAAGCCCAAGGGCTCCTTGGCCGACGGCTGGCAACATCCAGTTGGTATCCAGTCTTTCCTTGACATGGGACTCGAGGCCCAGTCGAGCCAGGCCAGCTTCTGCAAGGACCATTCCATGTAATGGAGAGGTCCCGTCAGGTGCTAATCCCTTTTCCAATATCCCCAGGCGGGTTCCCAGATTGCCGCGCAGGCCGATCATTTTGAGGTCGGGCCTCCGGTGCAGCATTTGCGCCCTCCTGCGGAGGCTTCCTGTGGCTATTACCGATCCTGT
>JAFMJU010000374.1 GCA_017853285.1 Gemmataceae bacterium | reverse complement strand
TTCGCGGTCCCGGGCGGGAGAATGACAACCGGCTGGGTACCGTCCACAGGGAGTTCATGGGACACCAGCCTGAGGAGGGTGTTGGCCGTTGGTTGGAGCAGGCCACCCTCGTACCAGGTTGCCTGCTGGCCGGCTTCCAACACCTTGGCATCCAAAAAGATACCAGTAGGCATCCGGTTTACCACCAACCACCCACCCTGTTTGCTCAGGAGGTGGAGGTTGCCGTCCGGCCAGCCTGGATCACGCAGACGGATATTGCAGGAACCGCCGCGGCCAATACGGGCTTCCTTCGCCTGGACCACAAAGCTCCAGCCGACATCGAAACCCTGCACCACCTCGATCCTGACCGCCATGGATCCCGCAACCTTTCCTTGCCAAGGCCATCAGTCATGGTATACGAGCGGTTGGCAGGCTGCCCGTCGGTGCGACCTGCACGAGGATCACTGACCCGGAAATGAGGATAAGGCAGGCAAACATCACGCACATTGCGGGCCATGTGATGTGGACCTTTGCCTCCTCCGCCGCCTTTTCCAGCCACTGGATTCGTCGTTGGCGCATTTGTTCGGTCAAATTACCCAGGGTTTCCTTTAATTTGCTGCCTTTCTCCTCCGAGGTGTTCACCGAAAGGACCATGGCCTGGATATCCGCATCCATGAGGCGGTCATCGAGCTCGGTGAGAGCCTCATTCTGGGAAGACCCCTGATTCATTCGGGCATCCACCCTGGCAAACTCCTGCGCCAAGGCTGAGTCGGGCATTTCCATCACCACCGCCTGGAGGCATTCCTGAAAACTGCCCGCGCCCGCCTCCATCATCAAGGCCATGAGGTCCAGCCCGTATACCAGCTGGAAAAGAACGGCACTCTTGTGGCGACCCGCCTCCGCGACTTCTGATGAAAGCGCCAATTGGGGCCAGCCAAAGGCGATCACAAGGCCCACCACAAGCCCCAGTGGCAGGGGGGCTCCCAAAATCAGGGGGAAAAGGCCGGCCCCGGCCCCCATGAATATCCCCTCCACATATTTGACCGCCCACCATTCCCCTGGTGACCAATAACCCTTCCCGACAATGTCCAGAGTTCCCCGGATTTTGGACATCAACAACGCGGTTCCGCCCGGCGTGTGCTCAAACTTGTCAGCCCATGCGAGGATCACGGGTTCCATCGCCTTGAAGAGAGACGAAGCGTCACGCACCCTCATTCGCCTGGTCAACTCGATTCCGGGAAGTGATTCATCTTTTCTGGGCCAATAGGCAACGGTGACCCACCACCACCCGGCGAGGACACCCGCCAGGCTGGAAAGGGTCAGGCAAACCATCATCAGGGAACGATCGATCGCGCCCCATAGCGGCATCATTTCCATCCGCACCTCACTTGTCCGGACCGGCAATGATCCTTGCGGCCCAGGCCAGGCTGAAATAGGTGATCAAGGCCGTCACCAACAAAAGCACCTGGCCCGGAGTCGTCAGAAATACCGTCTTTCCAATATCCTTGTTGAACATGGACATCATCAGGAGGAACCCGACGGGAAAACACCCGAGCACCGTGATCATCATTTTGCCGGCCGCCGTATCCGCCTCCCTTTTCCGCCGAACCCTTTCTAGCTCCTGAAGGCTGCGTGTGATCCGCTCCAGCACCTCGGCCAAGGGGCCTCCCCTTTCCAGCGCGACCTTCAGCACGGTCACCAGGAGGCTCATGCTTTCCATCTTGAGTGAGCCCCGCATATCCTCGAGGGCCAAACGGATCTCCGCACCCTGGGCCATCCTCTGGCGGACCTTCTGGAAATGCCAACGCAGGGGGTCCGGCAGCCGCATTCCCACCTCCTCGATCGCCTCCGGCATGGAAGTCCCGGCGCGCAATTGGCCTGCAAGCTGGCGGGTGGCGGCCGGAATCTGGGATTCCAGCAGCTTTTGGTGCCTTTTTACCCTGCCCCACAGCCAACCTGGAAAGGACCTGTTGATGACGAAAGCCAGGAAAATCCCGACGGGTATCATTCCAAACAACGAAGGCACAATCAGTGCCGCGAGGGTGGTAACCCGCCAGGTCCGGAGCCAATCGGTCAAATGGCCGGTTTCCTGACCGAATGCGATCATCCGTTCTTCCAGACCGGTTCTCAGGTGGTTGTCCAGGCGATCGGTCCATTCAAGGACCAGCGGCACCGTGACAAAAGTGGTGGCGCCGGCCAGCAAACAGGCGGCCGTTCCTGCCGGGCTCATGGCTTGGCAACCTCACCGAGCAGCTCAACCGGATCCTCCACCAATCCAGCGGAAATCAGGGCATCCAAAAAGGAAGGAAGGCTCCCGGTTGGTTCGAGGTCTCCCCCCTCACCCTGCCTCTTGAAAAGGGAGGATATAACCACCTTGCCCCCGTCTATCCCCACCACCTCCGCAATCTCCCTGACCACCTTGCGCTTTCTGGTCCGCAAGACCGTTCGGGATTCGGATTCGCCCGGGGCCGGGGGCAGCTCCCTTTTCTCGTTGGTGGTTATAACCCCCAATTGAACTATCAGATCCACTGCCGAGACTATCTGGCGGTGTATGGCCTCCACAGGGAGTACGGAATCGGCATTTTGCTGGACCATCACCTCCAGTCGCTCCACGACGCCATCGGGCGTGTTGGCGTGCAGCGTGGTCATGGATCCGTCGTGACCGGTGTTCATCGCCTGAAGCATGTCGATGGATTCGCCGCCCCGGCATTCGCCGACGACGATACGGTCAGGGCGCATGCGCAAGGAGTTCTTCACCAGTTCGCGGATGGACACTTCCCCACCTCCCTCGGTATTGGCCTTGCGCCCCTGGAGGATGACGACATGGGGTTTTGGTATCTGGAGTTCCGCGGTGTCCTCGATAGTCACCACCCGCTCCTTGTCGGGGATATAGCCAGCCAGGGCGTTGAGCAAGGTGGTTTTTCCGGTGCCCGTGCCACCGGCGACAATGATGTTCCTGCGATTGATCACGGAGGCACGGAGGAACCTGTCCGCGGCAGGGGTCAACGAATGAAACCGATCCACCAGGTCGGCCATCGTGATCCTTTGCCTGGGAAACCGGCGGATGGTGAGGCACGGCCCCTTCAGTGCGAGTGACGGCATCACGGCGTTCACCCGACTGCCGTCCGGCATCCTAGCATCAGCCAGAGGTTGGGCCTCGGAAATCTGGCGGCGGGCGCGGGCAACGATCTTGTTGATGGTGATGAGGGGGTCTGTCAGGAATCTTCGCCCGGAATTTTCCAGCACCCCGTTCTTCTCGATGAATATGGTGTTCGCGTCGACCACCATGATCTCGTTGATGGTGGGATCATCGAGCAACTCCTCCAAGGGTCCGAAGCCGAAGTAGAAATCCTTGATCTCCTCCTTCAGCCTGCGTAGGGCCAGGTACCGCCGGACCAATGGCTGCGGGGCCCATTTTCCCGCCAGCAAATCCCTCCAAAGGCCCCAGAATCCCCCAGCGACGACAGCCATCTGGCCGGTGAGGTCGTCCATTCCCTCCAGGCCCAGACCGGCCTCCAGTCGGAGAACCAGTTGCCGCAGGGCCTGCTCCATCTCCGGCTGCTGGGTCCGCAGGCGACGCCAGTTTTCCACCTCCGTCTGGTCCTTGAAATTCTCGGCTTTAATGCCGGAGGAGGCGATCAGCCTGCCAATCATGGCGGATTTCACGGCAACCCCGGCCAAGTGATCGGCCATGGCCGTCACCTTGCCTGGATCGGGAATCTCGCCCGACTGGCCGGCAATCTCTTCAATTTCCGTCTCCAGACGGTGAATATAGGAATCCTTCAGCCAATCCGCCTTGTCGCCGGTGTCGGTGGCGTGCAGGTCCAGTAGCTGCTGGTGCACCCCACGGACCAGGGCCACGGCCCTGGATTCCATGGCGTCCAGCCCCAGAGCCTCGTCCCCTAGGGAATCCCCGAGGGAAATGGTCAGCGAATAGGGTCCCAGATCGACCCTGAAAACCTTCTTGTTGAGCCTCAGGTACTCATTGCGGCTCGTCACGGTCTTCCCATCGACCCGGATAGGCTTTCCCGACCTGTTCCAAAAACGCCAGCCCTCCCCTCCCCCCACATCATTGTCGAGGACACCCGCTTCCAGACCTACCTGTGGACTTTCGAGGACCAAGTGATTGTCGGGATGATGGCCGATCCGGACGGGGTTTAGCCTGGGTGGCAACTCCTTGAAACCGGTCCTGCCGGTGATCTTGTTGACATATTCAATGCGCATGGATAATTGTCCCGGACTTGGTCGA
>JAFMJU010000373.1 GCA_017853285.1 Gemmataceae bacterium | reverse complement strand
TCAATGCCGGCTGGGATCCTTGAAGCGCAGGACCAGGCCGGAGGCCACCACACCGGTCAGGAACATCCCAAACAGCACCATCAGGGGCCGGTTTTCCGGGGAGCGCCAGCGTTGCCGGCCGAAGAAATTTTCGGCCATGTCCATGGTTTCATATTCCGCGGCGGCCTTCTCCTTGCCGTTCCCCTTGTCGTTGGCGGGTGGCTTGCCCTCGTCTTTGGGCGACGGAACGATGGCCCCCTTGGAATCGGCGATCTCCTGTTGCAGCTCCTTGCGAATCTGACGGATCTTTTCCTCGATACTGGCGTTGATGGAGTCGATCTTTTCGCGGGTTTTGGATTCCGCATCCTTGGCCTTGCGGTCGAACTCGGCGCGGGTCTCCTTGACCCGGGCTTCCATTTCCACCCGGGTTTTCGCCTCGGCGTCCTCGGCCCGCTTCTTGAATCGGTCCTCGGCGGCCTTCAATTCCCTGTCAATCTCCATTCGGGTGCGGGTCTCGGTGTCCTTGGCCCGTTTCTCGAATTCATCCCGCGCTTCTTTCAGCTTTTTCTCAATCTCGAGGCGGATCCTGGCCTCGGTTTCGGCCGCGCTTTTCTCAAAACGCTCCTTGGCCTCGGCTATTTTTTGCTCGGATTCCTTGCGGGCCTTGTCGCCCATCTCGGCGGCCTTGCGCTCGAACTCCTCGCGCGCCTGCTTCTGCAATTGCCGGGCCTTCTCATCGGCGTACTGGGCGGCCTTGCGCAGTTCCGCCTCGGCGGCGGTGGCAGCGCGGCGCATCTCGTCATAGATCCGCTGCCGGACGGGAAGCATGAACCGGCGCGGGGGGAGGGGATTCTCGGCAGGGGGTTCCTCTGCCTGCACCATGTCCACCATCAGAACCATTGGCAGTTGGGAAATGGATTCGGCAGCGCTTTGGACAAAGCCACCCATCGCCTTGCCGATGACCCCGAGGGGATTGGGCAGGCTGGCCTGGGCGGGAGGGATGATCTGCTCGCCGGTATCCGGCTTTTTCTTGGGCACCCGCAACTGTTCGCGGGTCTGGGCCTCGGGCAGCACCAGCCCCTCGAAAGCCCAGCGTGAGGGCATCGCCGCGGCCAGCGGGCGGGTGGGCGCGGGCAGATCGCGCAGCTTCACCAGGATGCCGCCCAGCACGATCATGGGCAACAACATCAAGGGCAGGATGCCGGCCGCCGCCTCCACGGTGCGGAAGGTGGCGGAAATGAAAAGGCCGATGGCCCCACCCGCCAGACCCGAGGCAAACAGCACCAGATACAGCTCCCACCAACCACTGTGGAGATCGCAAAACCAGATCACCACCGCCAGCAACAGGGCGCATTGGGTGGCGCTCACCGCCACCAGCACAGTCACCTTGGACCCGATGTAGGCCAGGATGGACAAACCCACCATCCGCTCGCGACGGTAAATGGGCAGTTCGTTGACGATCTCGCGCGCGGTGCAGGAGCAGCCGAAGTAGATCGCCGCCAGCGCCATCACGAACATGGTGGTGGCCAGATTGATGCCCACCTCGAACCACTGCTCGCTATCGGCGGGGTGCGACCGAAGCACCTTGGAGAACACGGCACCAATCAGCAGGCCCACCAACGGGGCCTGCAGGATCAGGATCATGGTGCTCCACAGGTCGGCCGCCTTGATGCTGAGGGCGCGACGGACCAGCGTGGACCACTGGCTGAACAGGGCCACGCGCTGGGGCTTGTATTCCTCATGGTGGATGGGCAGCTTGGGCAGCACCATCGTGCGGCGGTCCACCCACACGGACTTGGCGTTGGATTTTTCCCAATCGGACAGCCACTCGGCCACCGGCTTGGCGGACAGGCCGCGCAGGAGGCCCTCGGCGTTGCGGGGAAGGCTGTAGCCGGGGCGGGCGGGGGGCTCGAAGAAGTGGACCGCATCGGGCCAGGCCCGGCCGAAATAGGCCAGGCGGCCCACCTGTTCCGTGGAAGCGTCGCGCGCCACCACGGCCACCGCGTCGAATTTCTGGAAGACCTCCAGGCTGGGCTGGTGGATGGCCACCAGAATGGTCTTGCCGCTATCCGCCAGGGACCGGAGCAACTCGATGACCGACATCGCGTCGGTGCTGGAAAGACCCGATGTGGGCTCGTCCAGCACCAGGATGGGCGGATCGGTGAGAAGTTCCATGGCGAGGTTGACGCGCTTGCGCTGGCCACCGCTGATGCCGCGCTTGCGCTGGTCGCCGATACGGGTGTTCTCTGTACCATCCAGGCCCAATTGCGACAGAACCTTGTTGATGCGATTGGCGATCTCCTCATCGCCCATGTCCTTGGGCAGACGCAGGCGGGCGGCGTACCACAGGGCCTGCCACACGGTGAGGTCGGCATGCAGGATGTCATCCTGCGGGACATGGCCGATCTTGCCGCGGAACAGGTCGTAATACTGGTACAGGTCGTGGCCGCTGATCAGCACACGGCCCACCGATGGGGCCACCTGGCCGTTCAGGACCGAAAGCAGCACCGTCTTGCCTGCGCCGCTGGAGCCCATGATGGCCACCAGCTCGCCCGGCTGCACCACCAGGGAAACGCCTTCCAGGAGTCGCTGGCCGGCACCGTCCACTCCGACATTGCTGGCGATGATGTCAAAGGCGCTGGGCTTCACCGGCTCGAGGGCGGTGCCGTCCGTGGAAAGGCGATAACTATGGTCGGCGATCTGCAGCAGGGCACCCGGCTTCAGGACCACCGAACCGTCGATGCGATGGTCATCGACGAAGGTGCCGCTCATGCTGTCGAGGTCGGTCACGATCACCCGGTCGCCCCGACGGGTCACCACGGCGTGACGAGCCGACACCAGCGGCTGGTCGATCAGCACCCCGGCGTCCTTGGATCGGCCAAAGATGACCCGGGACGAGGGACGGAGCTGGATGACCTGATCGGCGGGGATCTGCGGTTGGCCCCGCTCGAGGGTTTCCCGCAAGGCGTTGGCCGGGAGTAGTGACTCACCCAGGGTGATTCTGGCATCGATCTGGATGGTGGTTTTGGAGACCGGCTCGGGCGGGTCGCCCACATAGGTGCCGTTGCGGCTGCCCAGATCCTCGATCCAGAGGGCGTCACCCTCGACGGTGACTTTCGCATGCCGGCCTGACACGCTGGGATGCTTGATCACAATGTCATTGGCGGGGTCCCTGCCAATGTAAATGATCCGCATTTCCCGTGGTCTCAGGGTTGCATGAATAACTCGGGACTTGGCCTTTATCTTCTAGTAAAAGAAAATAATGTCAACTTGGGTAATACCGGCGAAATGTATCGAACGAGATTTTCCTCTTATTTAAAAATACTATTTTATATTTAAATTTAGCAACTATTATCTATATTTACCCAAAAACCCCCTTGGCCTTGGCCTCCACCCAGTCATTTGGCATTCTCGCCGCCGGGTTTTTCAGTGCCGAGGGCTTTTGCGCAGAATGTCGGATTCCCAGACTTCCCCGCGAACGGGCGGCAGACGCTGGCCCGGTTTGCTGCTGTTGCTGGCATTGATGCCGGTTGCGGGATGGGCCTGGTATGTCTGGGGGGGAGGGAATTTCCATGTGGTGGAAGCAGGGCGCCTGTACCGCGCCTCTCAACCGAAGGCGGATCGCCTGAAACAGCTTGCGGGTGAAAACGGGATTCGCACCGTCATCAACCTGAGGGGGTGTTGCGACCCGGTGGGGTGGTATCGGGACGAGGCCCGTGCCGTTCAGGAAATGGAAATTTCCCTCGAGGACATCTCTTTTTCCGCGATGCGATTGCCGGCCCCCAACGCGTTGGCTCGTCTGGTGGAAGTTTTCGACCAGGCCGAAGAGCCACTTCTGATCCACTGCCACCAGGGGATCGATCGCACCGGCATGGCCTGCGCCCTGTGGCTGCTGCTGAAGACTGACACACCTTACAGCGAAGCTGTCAAACAACTGAACCCCTACTACGGCCATTTTCCGGTGGGGCGCACCTGGTGGCTGGATGCATTCATGGACCAGTACCGGCAATGGTTGGCGAGCCATGGGGAAGAGCACCGGCCCGAACTGCTCCGCCACTGGCTGAAGGATGTCTATTGCCCCGGCCCGATGCGGGCGGAAATGGCGTGGATCCAGCCGCCACCCACCCGGGTGGCCGTGGGTGAAATCGTCACGGCGCGTGTGCGTTGCACCAACACATCGAACGAGACCTGGACCATGCTGCCCTCGCTGAACGCTGGGGTGCATCTGATTTGGCGGGTGCAGGATGATCAACGGAA
>JAFMJU010000372.1 GCA_017853285.1 Gemmataceae bacterium | reverse complement strand
ACTACCTCCACCCAATCCAGATGACCCAGTCCCCATGCCGTTGGCACCGGCTCCACCCCCGCCAGCCAAACCGCTCACTCCGCCGCCAGGACCGTCGGATCCCGCCCCAATTCCTCGTGAGCCGTATCCACTCCCCGTTCCAGGAAACGCCGGCGGCCCGTTGGCTATCCCGCCCAGTCCCTGGCCGCTCGAGTTCAGTCCATCCGATCCGATCCCTGAACGGAACCCGCGCGCCCCGCCGGTTCCATCCCCGGTACCGGAAGATCCCAAACCCCCGGGCAACAGGCCGGGCACTCCACCCGGCAAGGCAGCAGCCACTCCCCCACCCAATCCCGGTGCCAGCGTTCCCCCGGGTTGCAATCCGCGCTCGCCTGACGGAATACCCTGGCCTGCCGACCCGCCTCGAATCGGACCAGGCAGACCGGCGCCAAATCCGCCGATCCCGGCCGATGCCGGGGCTGGATTGTTTTTGGCCAGTTGGCTTCTGTCTGGCGGCAGGGTTTCAGGACCTTCCTGCGGGAAATCCAGCTCCCAGTCCTGGTCGATCAACTCGTAGCCGAAATCAACCGCCTGCCCCTTCATCGCCACCTGGAACTGGTAGTAGGTGCCAATCCCGTCCGGCCGCACCAGCAGCATCAAAAACGGCCGCGGATGCGGGGGAAGCCCCGCATCCACATAGCGCTGGTTCTGCGCCCGCGCCCGGTCCTCGATCTGGACCATCAGCCCCATGCGGGGATCCGCCGGATCGACCGCGAACCGGTCGGGGTGGAAGATCAGCTTGTTCCAGGTGCACTCCACATAGATCGGGCGCTTGTCCTCGCCCCGCTTGCCCTTGTAGGGCACAATGCTGAAGGTCTGCGCGCTCTTCTCTTTCTTTTCCTCGGCCTGCTTCAACACCTTTTCCAGACCCACCAACTCCGCGGAAAGCCGGTCCAGTCGCTCCGCCTCCGCCTTCCGCTCCGCTTCCACCGCCTGGCGGGCCTTTTCAGTGGCCAGCTTGCGCTCCGCCCGCTGTTTTTCCCGGTCCAGGCGCTCCCGTTGCGCCTGATCCAGGCCGGCCCGCAGCGCCCTCATCTCCTCGACGGTCCGCTCCCGGTCCTTGGCGGCTGCGAGGGTGGCTTCCCGCAATTTCCGGATCTTCTCGGTCTCATCAGTCTGCTGCCGCCCGGCGTCGCGACCCTGGGTGGTCACTTGCTCCGCCTGGCTGCCCAGTTCCTGCAACCGCTGCTCCGCCTCGAGGCGCATCTTGCGGAGTTGCTCCTGCCGTTCCGCCTCGGACTTGGCGTTCTCCTCCGCAACCAGGGCCTGCGCCTTCTTCCAGCGCTCCTCCTCCTGCCGGGCCACCTCCACCGCCTGCTGCAGGTTGCGCTGCCGCGCCGCCCGCTTCGCCCGCTGGTCAAACACCATCAAAAGCATGATCAGCGACCCCATGGCGCACAGCAGCACCGCGAGGAACGGAAAGGTGGAGACAGTCAATTTCGCCCTGCTGCGTCGCATGCGGCCCTGTCAGCGATCCTCCATGAAAAATGATCCCCGCCCGTTCGGTGCCGGGAAATGATCCAATGCCATGCCTAGGCGGCCTTGCCCGCCTCTTCGGCACCCGTGCGGGGCGCCAGCGGGATCGACCGGCCCCGTGCCGCCTGCCCCGCCAGCAGATGCGCCGCGGCGGTCAGCGTGTGCAGGGTTTCCTCCAGCGCCGCCGAACCCGCCACCGCGTGCAGGCTATCCGTCGCCTGCTTCTGCAGGTCACGCAGCGTGCGGGCCTCCCGCGTCACGCCCTCCAGCGCCTCCATCGGCGCCGCCAGCCTTTCTCCCAACCGTTGCTCGATACCAGTCAGGGTGGCCTGCTGTGTCGTGGCCGTGGCGGCCAGTTGGCCCGCCATCGCTCCCAGGGCCTGGCGCCATTCCTCGCGGTGGATGGCCGCCTGCTGTTCCAGCGCCTCCACCCGGCGGGTGAAGGCCTCCAGATGGCCGGCCAGCGCCCTCTCCAGTCCCTTGCCCATTCCCTCGGCGATGTTCTGCCCCAGCCTCAGCAGCGCCCCGCCCGACCGTTCCACCACCTGGCCCCAGGCGGCCGCCTGCTGGTCGGCCTGCTTCTGGGCGCTTTCCGTCAGCTTCCGCACCACCGCGTCGATGCCTTCCACCAGCTTCCCGGCCGGATCGGCCCCGTGGCGCGTGAACCGGTGGGCCAGCGTGTCCTCCACCTGCGAGTCGATGGCCGAAAGCAGCCGCGCCTCCGACCGCTCCAGGTTCGAGGCCACGAACATCAGCACCATGGTCAGCGCCAGCGCCAGGGCCGTCGAGTCAAACGCCAGCGCCAGGCCGTCGGTCACGCTGCTCAGCGATTCCTCCAGCACCTCGGGTGTCACACCCGCGATGGCGCCGGTGATACCCAATACGGTTCCCAAAAATCCTAAAATGGGGATCGCCCAGGTGATGAACCGCGTCAGCGCGTAGCTGCCCTCCAGCGCCATCGCGTCGGTGTCTGCCAGTTGCCGCAATTGGTCGTCCAGGTCCTGCGCGCTCTTGCGCCGGTGCACGAAATCCAGTGCGCCTGCCAGCCTCCGCCCCACAAAGCTCTCGCGCCAGGCGGCCGGTTGGTTCCTCAGTTGCCGGGCCAGGTCCCCCGCCTGCGCCGGATCAGCCGATCCGGGCGCGGCCTGCGCCAGCGGCACTTCCGCCAAGGCTGACCGTTCCTGGCGCAGCCCCAGCATCCGGCCGAGATAGGCCCCCAGCCCCAGGCAAAAGAGAGCCAGTTCCACCATCTCAACCGGGTGGCTCAGGTAACGGTTCAGCGTTTCGCCGCCCACCGGGCTGAACTTGGCCCCCGCATACAGCACCCCGAAGAGGGGCACCCCAAACAGGAAGGCAGCCTTGAAGGGCTCCAGCGTCCAAACCGATCCGCGTGCGGGCACTGGGGAACCCACGCTCTGCCCGTGGAACCCGTTTGCCAATTCCATCTGTTCGGCCATCGTTTACACCTCCAGCCATAACCCCAAGCCAAATAAAAACTTGGAGCCAGCCGAAGCCGGTTCTTCCACCCTGCAAAAACAAGGCGGTACCATCGGCATCGGCCCTCAAAGGGTCGGCACAATACTCAAATCCGCCACAAACGCCAGAGCAGGTAAAACCGGAAAAATAGGAATGTTGGCAAAGGCTAATTTTCTTAAGATTGTTTAAGCCTTCGCAAACACAGATTCCGGGCCGGTTGGTACCATGGAAGGGTTAAATCCTTCGGTCTCGACCCTGGGCTTCATCAAAACGAGGGAATGGGATGGAACCCGCCTGCCCCCTTCAGGCCGGCCAGCGTAATCGCCGCCTCCTGCCCTTGGCATGGATGGCCGGGTTGGCTGGCTTGTTGGGTGTGGTTGGCTGCGGCGTCAACGATTATCTCGATGCCTCCCGGCAAACTTGGTCCACCCTCAAGCAGTTCGATGAGGATCAGAGAAAACTGGGCGGCCCCGCTGAAATCCCCGTCATGGAGCGCCAGGTGGCGCAGGGTACGGTCAAGGGTCCGCTGCTCGAAATCTGCTTCCGCCCCCCCGCCGGTTTCAACAAGGCGCCCACGCTGCTGACCCAACAGAACCAACCCCTCAAGGTGCTGCAGTACACCTCCGCCGACGGCAAGGCTTCCGGCGGCGTGGCCGGCATGTGGCTGGTGATCCAGCCCGGCCGTAACGCCGAGCCCCTGAAAAAAGAACTGGCCAAGTCTCCATTTTTTGCCATGGGTGAAGGCGTGTGGGACAAGACCACCCTCAAGGCCGCCGGCACCAAGGGGGTGCTCAACGCCGAATGGTTCAAACCCGCCAACAAGCCCGCCCAACCGGCCACGCCAACCGCCACCCCCACGCCCGCCAACCCGCCGGCCAAGGGCAAGGCCCCCGCGCCAACCCCCAAGGCTGCCCCCGTCGCCCCGGCCAATCCGCCGGCTGTGGCCTTCATCATCCCCTACGAGCACCCGCAAGAGCCGGCCTCCATCGCCCTGGTCTACCAGCCGGTACCCGGCATGGAAACCGCCGCCCGCGACCTGGCCATGCGCAGCGCCGCCACGGCCCGCACCCTGTCCGCCGCCGCCGCCGAAAGGGCACGGCTCAACCGGAAAAAAACGGCACCCGGCAAGGGCGCGCCTCCCCCGGGCGCCCCCGGTACCCCCGCGGTCTCATCTCCCGATTCCGCACCCGGAAGCACCCGGCCATGACTGTGGCCGGGCACTCACATAACCCGGCAGATACGCCGGGGCCG
>JAFMJU010000371.1 GCA_017853285.1 Gemmataceae bacterium | reverse complement strand
CCGCCGATGAATACAGCGTCGGGGGCGGGCAACCCGTTGAAGGCCTTGGGGGCGGAACCAAAGACCGGTTTCACCATCGTGGCGTTGTATCGACGCAGGTTGCTGGCCAAACGCTGGAGATCGACCGGATCCTCCTCGATGGCGAACACTTGACCGGTTTCAATGAGGTTGGCCACCTCGATGGCCACCGAACCGGAACCGGCGCCCACATCCCACATGGTGATCCCCGGCTTGAGGCGCAGGTAGCCCAGTGCGATGGAACGGATTTCGGCGGGAGTGACAGCCCGGCGGGCCGGGGCATCCTCCGCATACTCAGCATCGGGATTGCCAAAGCGGGCCCCGGAGCGGTGCGCGGGGGCCTGCGGCGGAAAGCCCGGGTCGCGCAGCAGGATCAGGATGTTGAGCGGATCAAATTGCAGGCTGGCGATCTCGGCCAGCGTGCCCTGGGTGATCCGTTCGCGCGGGGTGCCCAGGTTCTCGCACACATGGGCGGTGAAGCCGTGCAAACCGCGCTCGAGTAGCGACCGGGCCACCACATCAGGCCCAACCTCGGGGGTGGTGAACAGGCCCAAGGTGCCCAGCGTTCGGGCCAGGTCGAGCAGTTTTTCCAGAGGCAGCGTCTGCAGGTTGCCCAGATAGGCATCCTCCCAGCGCTCCTTGATCCGGGCAAATGCCAGCTGCATGCTGGACACATGCGGCAAGATATCAAACCGGTCCTTGCCGAAACGCTCGCAGAGCCAACCGGCCAGTCCATAAAAGAGCGGGTCGCCCGAAACCACGATGGCCAGACGGCGGTTCTTTCCCAACCATTCCTGGACCAGGCTCTGGGTTTGCTGCAGGTCTGTCCCGAGGGGGATTTTCTCCCCGGGAAGGGAATCCAGAAGGGCCAGGGCAGCCGTCGGGGCAAGGATACTCTCGGCCCCGGCCAAGGCCTCCTTTTCCTGGACGCTCAGGCCCGCCAAACCGTCACTACCCATGCCGACTACAGGAATGCGCTGATTCATAAGCCTCATTCTAAATGGCGGTGCGGCGGTAGGGGGCACTCATTTTTTGCGAATTTTCAAGCCGATCTTGCGGCTCAGGATTTCGCGAAACCATTTCAACTCGTCGGCTTCACAATGGTCGCACACCTGGTAACGGTCTCCCTCCGGCTTTTGCAGGTGCACCTCGCGGATGGTATGTCCATCCTCCTCGTACTGGACCAGCACAGCCTCCATTTCCGGGGGGATGGGGTAGGTGCCTGGAAGGGGCAACTCCACCCCCAGCACGGTATGGCGAACTTCAAGCGTCCACCCCTGCTCGGTGTGGATGAAACTGTAGGTGGTGTTTCCCCGGATCAGCCGGTGCTCCTCTTCCGTGTGCATGCCTTTCCAACCTGTCAGGTCGCGGATCAGACCGGTAAGCCGATAGGGTCTTACCATAATCCCAGCGGGTCAGGATTACAGCCTCAGGCTCCTTCATTGATCGGTCAGCCCAAAAAAAGGGATGGAAATGTATCCGGTTTTTTCCCAAGCCACCCTGCTGCCCCACCCCCTGGGCGTGGATATCGACGCCTGCATCAAGGGAGGCGTTCGGTCGGTGGAACTCTGGCTCACCAAGGCGGAAGACCACCTGAAGCGCCACACCGCGGCCGAACTGGGGAAAGTCTTTGCGGATGCGGGGATCCGCCTCGAAGCCGCCAGCTACCAGGGGGGCCTGCTGGGTGGAACCCCCGAATCCCGCGCCAGCCACCTGGACCATTTCAAACGCAGGCTCGACCTCTGCCAGGCCTTGGGGATCCCGATACTGGGATTGTTGCCCGACCTGGTGACTTCAAGTGGCAAACCGGCCGGTGAGCGGGTGAATGAAGCCCAGGTTGCCGCACTCATTGAAGAACTGGGCGCCGCCGCCGATTGGGCCGAGGCCTACGGGATAAAACTGGCCCTCTCTTTCCGTTCAGACTGCCCGCTTCCGACCAACCTTCAATCCGCTGTCGCGCTGGTGGAAGCTGCCGAACGAACCAACCTGGGGCTGGCCTTGGACTGCTTTCCGTTTTTCAATGGCCCTTCCAAGACTGAGGAGATTGGCCTGATACTGCCCGGAAAGTTATTCCTGGTGCGGGTGTGCGACATGCCCGCCACCCTGCGTGAACTGGCCCGTGAATCCGACACCATCCTGCCCGGCGACGGAGACTGGCCCCTGGCATCCCTGATCCAGCGACTCAAGGACAAAGGGTACGCTGGCCCAGTTTCGGTGGAAGTCCGCAACCCCAGGCTTTGGCAGGTGAAACCGTCCCAACTGGCGGAGTTGGCCTGGAGTTCGGTGCTAAGATTGCTCGGGCAGAAAGAAGGGATTTGAATCTCGTTTTTTCGTAGCCAGGGCCAGCCCATGCGAATGATCGTCTGTTTGGCCTTTTTGTCAGTGATCTTCCCTTGCCATGCAAGGGCAATCGAGCCCGAAAAATTCCTCCCGCCGGACACGGTTTTTGTCGCCATGGTGCGCCCGAAAACGGTGTTGGCTTCCGCCCTGTTCAAAAGCCAAGGCTGGGATGACCTGTTGAAAGCCTTGGTCGCCACCAATGGCCCGGCTCAGGAATTCCTGGAAAATGCCGGCCTAAACCCTTTCACCCAGATCGATTCGGTCCTGGTTGCCAGCACAGTGTTCCCTCTGCTGGTCAATCCCTCCCCGGAGGAAGCTTCAAGCTTCAAGCCATCGTTGCTGGTTACTATCCGGGGTAATTTCCAATCCAAAAAACTGATCAAGGCAATAGAAACACTGGGCAAGGAAAACGGTGCGCCAGTCAAGCGAGTGAAGGTGGATGACCTCACCCTGTGGGAGCTCCCGGTGCCGGGGGTGCCTGTGTATGTGGCCATCCACAACCGGCAGAAAGCCGTTTTTTTGGCGACGCGCAAGGAGGATGCCGTGCGCTGCATCCGGGGCGGATTCGGGGGGTTGAAATCGGGGGAATTGACGGAAGCTTTGACCTCCCTGGACGGCAAGGAGGCGATTTACCTGGCCGGCACCCTCCCCAAAAAAATCGGTGAAAAGATGCCCTTGGACCCGCCGTTCCAAGCCCTGGCCGACCAGGTGGACGCCTGGTCGGTGGGAGCCGCGGCGACCGACTCCATCCATCTGGGATTGAATCTGATCCCTCGGTCGGGAAAATCTCCGGCCACCCTACGGGACTCGATGGAAAAGAAATTGCTGCCAGACCTGAAGGACAAAATCACCAAGGCCCGGCAAGCCGCGGCAAACCAACCGGACAAGGTGGATATCGGTGACAGGATCCTGAAAGGATACCTGGATGTGCTGCAAGGCACCCGATTCGCCACCGAGGGGCGCACCATCCGGCTGAAATGCACCCTGACCGAATCCCTTTTAGGCAGCATCCAGGGTAAGGAAGAAAAAAAACCATGACAATCAACTCCCCCACACCGACGGACAGTGGCAACGGCAAGTGGATCATCCTGTGCCTGTTGGCCTTTGGCATGGGAAACGGGTGCCAAAAAAGCGAGGCACCGGATCCCGCCAAACAGTTGGTCGGGAAGAATGTGACTGTCCAATTCAGACGGGATGCCCTGGGTAGTGCCGCCACAATTCCGGTACCCCCCTTCACCAACAATATGAATGGGGCTGAAACCAGCTTCACCGGAAAAGTCTACCGGGTGGAAGGAAATTGGCTGATTGTGGATTTCCGTGACAAAAGGGTTTGGGTGCCGCGTGAGGTGGTGCTGGCCGTTGAGGAAGCAATTCCCTTTCTAGACAAACCCAAGCAACCCTGATGGAGAATTCACCCCCCAAGGGAATCCTGCGCCTGACCCGATGGCACGGTGTGCTGTGGCTGACCATGGGGTGTGTCGCGGCTTGGATGGCCAGGGATATATGCCTTCATTACAACACCATTGCCGGCACCGACCTGACCGGCCCGCATATCGCCCGCATCTGCCTGGCTGTTTTTATCGGCCCGTTGACGGGGCCCATCGCCAATCCCGGGGCCAACGAATGGCCTTTGGCTTGTCGCTGGGCCTTTCCTCTTTTGTTGATTCAATTGGCCAGTCTTGTGCCGTTCCTGATATGCCGAAAACCCGTGCACCCGGGACTGGCAACCATCGCCTGGCTGGCCTTTGCAGGGGCGAGCGGAATGTGGTTTTTTGGAGCGCTTTTATCTTTGGGTCTGTTTTTGATGTGATCCCGGTCGAATGTCACCCTGCCCCATTCAAGGACATCAATTTTCCTGAATCACTTCCCCTCCCGCCCGGGTGACCAAGGC
>JAFMJU010000370.1 GCA_017853285.1 Gemmataceae bacterium | reverse complement strand
GAATGTGGCCTGCGCACAGCGCGTCCGCAAGGGGATGGTCGCGGGCGGCATCCAGAACCACGCTTCCGGAAAACGCTGGCAGGTAAAGATCCGCTACCGGCTCTACCTGCGCGCCCGCGTCGTCTGGATCTACCACTACGGCGAGATCCCCAAATCGCTCACCGTCATCCACCTCGACAAGAACCTTCTCAATGATCGTGTTGAGAACCTTGCCCTGGTGAACAAGGAAAAACACTTCCAGAGGATCGGTGGGACACGACGGAACAAGGGGGCAGGGGAAATGGTCAAGGAGTGAGTTTGGTTGGGAACGGTTAGAACTTTTGCGATGGCAGTGGGTCGGAAGCTGTCAGAGCTTTTTTCAAGGGTTTTTGCGGTTTTTGTTTCGGTAAAAAACCGCAGGCGGGCCTCTCCCAGCCCGCCTGCCGTCTTCCCGGGTTGTCTTGGTCATCCCCCGCTGGGCGGGGGAGTGTTGAGTCCAATCAGTTGTCGAACTCGTTGCGGCGCTCGGCCAGTTGGGACTGCAGGCGCTGGACGATGCTGGAGTGCATCTGGCTGACGCGCGACTCGCTGAGGTCGAGGGTGGCGCCGATTTCCTTCATGGTCATGTCCTCGTAGTAGTAGAGGATCATGATGAGGCGCTCGTTGCGGTTGAGGCCGCGGGTGACCAGCTTCATCAGGTCGCGGTTCTGGATCTTGTGGGTGGGGTCGATCGCCTTGCGATCCTCCAGCACATCGATCTCGCGCACATCCTTGTAGCTGTCGGTCTCGTACCACTTCTTGTTCAGGCTGACCTGGGTGACGGCGTTGGCCTCGGTGGCCATCTTGTGGAACTCTTCCAGGGGCAGGCCGAGCTTGGTAGCGAGCTCCTCGGGGAAGGGAGGCCGGCCCAGGGCGGCTTCGAGCTGCTTGCGGGCCTCCTCCAGCTTGCTGGCCTTGCTGCGAACCAGACGGGGCACCCAGTCCATGGTGCGCAACTCGTCGAGCATGGCGCCGCGGATGCGGGGCACGCAGTAGGTTTCGAACTTGACGCCGCGATCCAGGTCGAACGCGTCGATGGCGTCCATGAGGCCGAAGACGCCCGAGCTCATGAGGTCATCCAGTTCCACGCCATCGGGAAGGCGGGCCCAGATGCGCTCGGCGTTGTACTTCACCAGGGGGAGGTACTTCTCGATCAGAATGTTTCGAATCTCGACGGTGGGATTGGCCCGATAGTCCTGCCACATCCGGGTCACATCCAGCTCGACATTCGTTGTCATGGTCCCATTCCCCCGTGTAACAGCCACATGGCCGGCGGTTTCAGCCGCGGGCTGGCGGATCAGATCGGGCGAAGGGGCGTGGACAAACCATCCCCGGTCGAGCCGGTGGCGGGCGAACAACCCGCTTGGGTTGAAGGCCTTGGCCGGCTCGGGCGCCTCAAAGATTCCGCTCGTGGCTTGCTAGTCGCTTCCCTGCGAAACAGGATTCCCCTGGGCGGAGAATCCCCCCCAATCAGTTCGGTTCAGGAACGGTGTCCACTTCAGTCGAAATGTCAGTTTCTGGCATTTCGTACCGGGTGGTTCCCCTCCTGATTCCTCCCCTTGTCACAACCGGCGAATCCTTCGCCTGTCGCGCACCTGTCGGGCTTTCCCGTCGCCGCCCCCGCGGCTCCGGCACCCGCTTCAGATGGGCAGGCAGATGCCTTTTGTCGCCCATGGTGTCAAGGAAAAAATGACCGGAAAATTGCACAATTTTCCGGATTTTTCACAGTTTTTTCCGGAACCGGGCTGCCAGGCAGGAAAAAACCGGGGCAGAACGCCCGGGATT
The DNA here is from genome assembly GCA_017853285.1 of Gemmataceae bacterium. GTDB lineage: Bacteria > Planctomycetota > Planctomycetia > Gemmatales > Gemmataceae > UBA6894. The sequence goes on along the minus strand of JAFMJU010000370.1, from coordinate 2,452 downwards.
GAAAGATTTACAAGGGCGGGGTTGGGAAGGCGGACATAGGACCCAAATCAGGGCAGGCGGATCGCCCGGGTGACCCTGGATTCGGCTTTGTAGTTCCAGATGGTTTTGCCGGCCCGGTCCACCTCACGGGCGCCCGCGTCGCTCCGCGAGGTGATGAGAGTGGAGCCACTTGCGGTGCGTGTTGCGAAAACCGGCACCTCGGCGTCGGCCGCCCAGAGTTCCTTGCCGGCCGCATCGTATTCAGCCACCCGGTTGCGATCGAGTTCGGGAACCAAAACCCTGCCATCGGCGAACCACTCGATGCGGCCGCCGCTGGTTCCAACCCGGGCCGGAATGGACCCAGCTTCGCGCCAGTCGCGGTCGAACCGGACAAAGCGGGCTTCCTCGCCCAATTCCCGCCGCTGGGTGACCAGCCCCAACTCACCCGAGGGCAGCATCTGGGATTTCATGATCGTGGTGGAATCGTTGTCGCGGGGGCCGGCCGCCACCAACCTGCGCCGCTCGGCGCCCTCGCCATCGACCTCGAGCACCATGTCGGCTGTGGTGATGAGGATGGTCCCGCGGTTGGTCCTTTGCGCCGCCAGGGGTGTTTCCACCTGGCGTTCCCAGAGCACCTCGTTTCGGTTGGACCGGATGGTCACGCGGTTGGCGCCGTGCTCGGCCACCAGGATCCTCCCGCCCGGCAGGTACTCTGCGTCGAGGGGGAACGCGATGTCCTTCAGCTCCCAAAGGGGCTGATTGGCCTTGTCCAACAGGCGAATGATCCCCTCATCGAGGAGCACGGTGAGCGTGCGGTCAAGCTGCGGTGCCGACTTTGGCCGAGTGGCCAGCCATTCCTGCCAGGCTTTTTGCCTGATGGCCCTGCCGGCCTCGTTGCCGGGCCAGGGAAGGGGCGCAGGGCCTGTCTCGCCCGCGACCTGGTGGAGCCAATCCTCCAATTCAAAGCCGGCCAAACGGTTGGCTGAGCGTAGTTCAGCGACGGCCGCCGGCAACGCGGAGGTCTGGTCGCCCGCCCGGCCCAAGGCAAGCGCGATCCGCCAGCGCACCGAGTGATCGGGATCACGCAACAACGGCTTGGCCAAATCGATTTGGTTGGGCGATGCGGCCAGAACGCACCCGGCAACCCAACGCACCCGGGGATTTTCGTGACGCATGGCCTGTTGGAGGACGCCGGAATCGGTGGCGGCCAATGGCTCCAACCCGCGCCGGATCAGGTCGAGAGTTTCGGGGTCACCCGATCCGGCTGCCAAATCCACCAGGGCCTTGGCGGTTCCAGAAACCTTGGCCCGGATCAATTGGCGGATGACCGCTCCAAGGACCGCGGAGGAACGGGTTTCCTCGATAGCCTCACGGGCATCGCGAATTCGGCGGGCGATCTCGGGGTCGGAATGATTGGAATTCTCGCGGAGTAACTCCAGCACGCCGGCTCCCAGCAGGGCCAGGTCCCGGCTGGCCTGCTCGCGGGTGTCGAAATTCTCGCTACCCAGCCGGGGCAGCAGTTCCCGCGCCTTGGCCATCGCCTTGGGATCACCAGCCTGGTTTTTCAGGCGGGCGAGCAATTCGGGCCCGCTGGACCCTATACGGAGGCCTTGGAGGAGCGCGCGGTCCTGCTCGTCGGGTGGGAGTGCTTTGGGCGGATTGGGTTGCCCGAGGGCCGTTGAGACGGTCAGTGAGAGTAAGGCGAAGAGGAGCATTTGGCCCGCGCCCCGCATGGTTACCAATGGGATCAACCTGGTTTCGGTGATTTTTGGCAGGGAAGGTGGTCCATGTCGGGACAGCCCGGCGGCAGTATTGCCTCTTCCGGCAGCATGCAGGGGATCTCGTCCCGGACGGGGTAGAGCAGCGAGCAGCGGGTGCAACGGAGCGCGGGCAATTTGGCCGCGGATTCCTCCTGGTATTCCAGGGGAACGGAGGTATCGAGCGGGCAGCGGAGCAGTTGCAGAAGGTCATCGGGAATCATGGCGGTGCCCAAGTCCAGCCGTTTATCAGTACCAATCAGAAGCATAGCATTGGCGCGGTCGGGGGGCCAGCAATCAGAGTCCGGGGGCGGGCTTGAAATTGCGGCGTTTCCACCACCCAAGGCCCCCCAGCACCTGCGCCAATGCCATCAGGACCCATGTCCCGGGCTCCGGGACAGCGGAAAGCTCGAATTGCCCGCTGGTCGGATTTTCAGTAGATCCGCCCGACCAGCCAAGGTAACCGTTGATTGTGTTGCTGGTGGTGCCCCATTGGGCCGAGGCCCCCGAGGACTGTGAAACCAGCTTGAAGTACAGACTGCCGGCGGTTCCATTTGTCACGGTCAACAGATTTCCCAGGTCATACTCCCATTCGCTGTAGGCCTGAGCAGCGAGATCTCCTCCCCTACCGGCGTGGTCCAGGGTGATTGTGGATGCGGTCGAATCGAGACCGAATGAAAGCCGCAGGGCATTCAGGGAATTGGACCCGTTGTTGT
>JAFMJU010000369.1 GCA_017853285.1 Gemmataceae bacterium | reverse complement strand
AACCTGGTCCAAGGCTCGAAAAGCCCCGAAATTTTTGCAAACACCCTCCACCTGGATGCTCATGGCACTCCCTTACCCCCTCCGAGGCCCCATGCCGGCTCTCATTTTTGGGGCGCTCCAACCAACCGTTCCCGGTCCCACCGGCCAAATCGACTGTTTTGCCGGACGTCGCAACCAATCGTCGGGAGATTTTCCGTTGAATCGGTGACGGGCCGCTGGCGTTCACTCCACCTTGCGGTCAGATTCGGTTTTGACCAATGTAATGTAGTGAATGAATTGAGTTTCCGCCGGTTTGCAGCCCGCGGAACAGGGCGGCCCTGAGAATCCTTTTGTGCCAGGCCGCCCTTTTGGAGAGCAGGAATGAGCAAGCAACCCCGTCAGGAAGGCGAGGTCGACTCTGGATTGTCAATGACCGGGCGCCCCAAAAGGGGTGTGCCCGAGGGGTTGTGGATTCAATGCCCTTCCTGCAAAGCCACTGTTTTTCGCAAGGACTCTGAAGCCAAGTCCAATGTCTGCCCGGAATGCCAGCACCACTTTTACCTGCCAGCCGCAGACCGGATCAGGCAGATGCTCGACGAGGGTAGTTTCGAGGAGTGGGACACCGGGTTGTCTCCCTGCGATCCTCTCGAGTTTTTCGACCGGATGCCCTACAGCGATCGCATCGTCAAGGAGCAGGCCCGAACAAAAATGAAGGATGCCGCCGTGGTTGGCCGGGGCTACATCCGTGGCCGTCCAGTGGTCTTAGGCATCACGGATTTCGCCTTCATGGCCGGAAGCATGGGTTCAGTGGTGGGCGAAAAGCTCACCCGCGCCGTGGAGGCAGCGACCAAAATGCAGCTGCCGCTCATCATAGTCAGCGGTTCAGGCGGGGGCGCCCGCATGCAAGAAGGAATCCTTTCCCTGATGCAGATGGCCAAGGTTTCCGCCGCCTTGGGACGATTTCATCAAGCCGGCGGCCTCTACATCGCCATCCTCACCAATCCCACCATGGGAGGGGTTGCCGCCAGTTGGGCCCTACAGGGAGATATCACCCTGGCGGAACCCGGCGCACTGATTGGGTTCGCGGGAAAGAGGACCATCTGGAACACCGTCCGGCTGGAACTACCTGAAGGATTTCAGACCAGCGAGTTTTTGCTCCGCCACGGGTTCATCGACCGGATTGTCCACCGCAAGGATCTGCGCACCGAGGTGGCCCGCCTCATCGACTACTGCCAGCGGTGAGACATGTTCCAGTGGTTATCCAGCCTTTTCGGAGGCAAGAACAAAAAGGGACCATCCTCCAGCGCTCCAGGGATCAAATCCCCGGGACTTGCTCCTCCAAAGCCACTGAATCGCGAGGATGTTGACAAGCGTTTCGACAAGGGCAACCGGATCGGTCAGGGCAGCATGTCCAAGGTCTTCAAGGCCTTGGACCGGAAACTGGGGCGCAACGTCTGCCTGAAGCTCCTCGACGCCAAAAAAACCGAGCATTTCGAATCCAGGTTCAAAGGCTTGAACAAGCCACCTGAGGGCGAAATCTGTCATAAACTCCGGCACGATAATATTGTCCAGACCCTGGATTTCGGTGTTCACAGCAAAACCGGCGAACCCTTCATCGTCATGGAATTCGTCGACGGGGTTGGCCTGAACTTTTTGATTGAAACCAAAAGCAAGAAATTGCAGGGCAACCGGATCAACTTCCTTCGCCAGATTGCTAGTGGCATCGATTATCTCCACAAATCCGGTTACCTGCACCGCGATATTTGCCCTCGGAACATCATGGTTTCAAACGAAGGCGTGGTGAAGTTGATCGATTTCGGTTTGGCCATTCCCAACCGCCCTGAATTTTGCCGTCCAGGCAACCGGACCGGCACGCCCAACTACCTGGCGCCCGAAATCATTCGCCGCTCCAGCACCGACTTGCGGGTGGACATGTTCGCCCTGGGGGTGACAGCCTACGAAATGTTCACTCAAAACCTGCCTTGGGAAAGCTCCCAATCGATGCAGGCCCTGATCGGGCATATGAACAGCCCGCCCAAGGATCCCCGTGATTTCGTGCCGGATATGGCCGACGCCACAAGGGAATTCCTTTTGAAAGCCATTGATCGGAATCCATCCTCGCGCTTTCAGTCTGCCGCGGATTTCCGTGAAGCCTTGGACAAGGTGATCGAATGATTTCCCGTACCCCCCAGGATTTGGAACTCTTGGAGCTGCTGGTCACCACCCCAAGCCCTCCCGGTCAGGAAGGCAGATTGCAGTCCCGATTGGCCGAATGGGCGCGTCCTTTCTGCGACGACTTGCGCCAGGACAGCCATGGAAACCTGATCGCCATCCGCTACGCGGACAAAAATCGTGCCCCCAAGGGAGCCTCGGAAAACCAAAAGGTGCTGCTTGCCGGGCACTGCGACCAGCTCTCACTGATGGTGATCCATATCGATGAGTCGGGTTTCCTGCTGGTTCAGCCCGTTGGCGGGTGGGACTTGGCCATTCTTTTGGGCCAACCACTGACCCTTTGGGTGGATTCAGGCCCCATTCCCGCGGTGTGCTCCCGCAAGGCACCACACTTGATGACCCCCGAGGAACGTAACAAGCTTCCCCTCTGGCATGACCTCTGGGTGGATGCCGGGTTCAAGGACAAGAAGGAAGCGGATTCCGTCGTGCAAGTGGGGGATTTCCTGACGGCAGACCTGCGCCTCAAGTGGATGCGGGGTGGTTTCGTATCCGGCCCCGGGTTGGATGACAAAACCGGAGTGTGGACCATTTTTGAATCCCTGCGCCTCCTGGCGGGAAAACCCTTGGCTGTGGACCTTTATTGCGTGAGCACTGTCCAGGAGGAGATCGGCCTGCGTGGTGCCATGACCAGTGCCTACGGCATCAATCCGACCGTCGGTATCGCCGTGGATGTGACCCATGCGACCGACACCCCCGGGGCCGAGAAAAAGCAGGTGGGCGATGTGCGGCTGACCCAAGGGCCGGTGATTCATCGGGGCCCAAATATTCATCCGCTCGTCAGCAAAATGATGGTGGACACCGCAAAACTAGAAAACATACCCTATCAACTGCGAGCAGTCCCCAAGCCGACTGGTACCGATGCCAACGCCATCCAAACAACGCGAGCCGGCGTGGCAACCGGATTGATCGGAATCCCAAACCGTTACATGCACAGCCCTGTTGAAATGGTTCACTCGGAAGATTTGCGAAACGGGGCCCGATTGCTGGCCCGCTGGGTGGAAAATCTCGACGGTGCTACCGATTGGAATGGTTATTGGTCACAAATTCCAGCGACGACTTAACCTATTACTCAAAAACAAGTTACATCAAAAAAGCACGGGCCGCCCTCCGAGGTGGCCCTTGCCTTTTTTAACCCTCGGGCCAAATAGTGAACAAATGTACAATTCAAGGGCACCGAGGAAACAATCATGGACGATTACCTCGAGGATTCCATCCACCCCGACAGCGGATTGGATTTCGAAAATTGGCTCGATTCAACCGCCCGGAACCTGCTCCAAAAACTGGGATGCCATTGTTCCCCTGTGCTTCCTGCATTTTTCCAGCCTTGGCTGGGTCGCAATCGCGGAGATTTGAAAAAAAAAGCCCCCACGCTCTACCCCAGGGGAAATCGTCAGCGCGGCGAATTGAAAGCTTCCCAGGAATCAGACTCCTTACGCAATGCGGCCAAATTGGCCGGGGCGAACTTTTTAAGGGTTTTTGGCCCCAAGGTTCGGTCGGATAGCCTGCCCGCGGTTTTGGATCATCTTGCCCTCGAAATCCTGGCTCCAAAAACCTGGCTGGAGGAATGCTGGGGGGCTTCACAAACCCTTCAGGCAATCGCCGCCCATTTTCCAGGCCTTTGGGGAGAAAACTTGGCCCTTCGATTGGCCCGGTTTTGGCATGCAAACCCGTCGGCAACAGTAGCCTGGTTTCAGGGTGGGCAACGGATTTGGACCTGCCGGGGAGGATGCAAATCCTACCGGACACCCCTTTCCGATTTGGAAATGGCGGCATGGACAGGCACCCGGGAATACTCACGGCCGGTTCACTTGCGTGAACCGGCCGAGGAGGCACACGGATTCCCGTTTCACTCTGGTTTTCCAAAAGGTGAGGTGGTGGTCCACTTTCAAAATGGTTTTCCGGTCCAAATCAATTGACCAGGGAGAGCCACTGATCTAAACTGGAAGTATGTAATGAGACTGAGTCTCAAAACCAAAACGGTGACGAAAGTTCGTTGCCGTAGCTTTGACGGGCAAGCCCACATGATCACCCCACTCGATCTTGCGGCTG
>JAFMJU010000368.1 GCA_017853285.1 Gemmataceae bacterium | reverse complement strand
GGATTGGATTCGGCGGGGGGTGAACATAGTGGCTGGACTTTCCAATCATTAAAAACCAGTTAATTCCGGGATAAATCCATCGCTAGGCCAGAAAGTCCGATAGAACCGGAATCGCAGTAAAATCGTCTTAACCTTGTTGGCGGCAAGCGACCACTCATTCAAAATTCGGTTTTCCGGGATGGAGTGAGCAGGTCGCGCGGGTCTGACCGGCTTTGCGGGCGGCACCGCTCAATCCGGGCCAACACTTGCGGAGCATGAATAGAGTTGGGACGAGGTGGGCGACGATCCCTTGCGATGAGTGCCGTCAGGGATCGAATTCCACAAGCCCCGGTTTGTGGGAAGCAAGGACCAAACCGCCAGCGACAGGCGCAAAAAAGAGGTTGATCATGGCGCAGAAAACCCTTGGCTGGAACCCGTTGAACTGGTTCAAGAGCCCCGCAGGCCACAAGGTCAGCCGCAAGAAAACCCTCGCGCTGGAAACCCTGGAAAGCCGCGAAGTTCCGGCGGTAATTGTGGTTACCAACTTGCTGGACAGCACCAACCCCACCAACCCCCTTCCCGGATCTTTCCGTGAGGCGGTGGAACGGCTCGCGGGCTCCGGGGATGAAATCCGGTTTGCCGACAGCCTTTTTCCCGAAGGCGAAGGCCCCAAGAGGCTTGTCCTGAACGGCGCTGTGGGCGCCCTGCAGATTGAGCAGAACAATATCACCATCGTTGGTCCGGGTCGTTTCACCACCGGGACCAACGATTATAAGTTGATTGTCCAATCCGACACAGGTTTCTCGAAGTTGACAACCGCGCAAATCCTAAGCGGTGGCTCCGGCTTCAAGGTGGGTGACTACCTGGACCAAGGGTCCACTGAATTCACCGGCGGTGCCAGATTCCAAGTGCAGGCCGTCGGCGCCTCCGGGGACATCACCCAGGTAGCAGTTATTAATCCTGGTGCGAACAGCACATTCACGGGAACCCTGTCGGGGTCCGGAACCGGTTCCTCGTTCCTTACTGCCATCGGAAACAGCAAGGGAAGCGGCGCCGTATTCAGCAACCCAACAAAAGGCCTGGCCAGCGATATCATTGTATCCCAACTGATCAACAGCACGCCCCAAGATTTGCGGATATCAGGCATCCATTATGGCAATGCCAAAGCAACCACCATCATCCAAAACCTCGGCAATCTGACGGTGGGTGACTCCCTGTTTGACGGGTCGGCCGGGACTTTCATCTCCACCGCGGGTGGAGCTGGCAACCTGACCATCACCAACTCGGCTTTTGACGGTGCCAGCGTTCAAATCGCCTACAGCGGTGGCGGCAAGCTGACCGTGAGCAATTCCACTTTCACCGGCGCCTCCGCCATGGGAAGCGGGCTATCCATCCAATCGGGCAGCTCGGCCCTCACCATCAACTCCAGCGCCTTCCATGACGGGGAAAACGGCGTTTCCGTCTCTGGGGGCACCACCACCATCAACAACACCTACTTCACCAACATCTCCAACGGCGCCCTCACCCTGAGTGGCACCAACACCACCGTCACCAACAGTTACTTTGCCGACAATTACCGGTCCGCCGGCATTCAAATCGATCCGACCAGCTATGGTGGCCCACCCTACCCGAATGCGAACAAGGGCGGGGCAGGCATCTTCGCCTACAACGGCAGCAACCTGAATGTCAGCAAATCGCTGTTCCTCCGGAACGCCGTGGGCGACCCCGCAATCAAGAACTCGGGAATCAACAATCTGAACTCCGGCGGCGGCGCGATTTTCAACTATGCCGGAACGCTGAATATTGACCAGAGCGGCTTCACCGAGAACTCGGTGGCGATCACCCATTTCCCGAGGATCGAAGCCTCCGACAACACAACCAATTTCGCGGACAATCCGGAGCTGATGCCCTCACCGGCCAACACGGGTGGTGGAGCCGTGTATTCGGGCGGGACCACCACCATCACCAACAGCTACTTCAACAAGAATGTGGTGACCAGTCAGGTGGAGTTCTTCGCCTACACCAAGATTCCCGACACCCCTCCCCCCCCAGCCTCCCTTCCCCAGTACGCCGGCGGTGGGGCGATGTACCTGACCAGCAACAACGCGCAGACAGCCAACATCACCCTCAGCAACCTGACCATCACCGAAAATAAGGTGGAGCAGGTATCTCCCACGGCTAATCCTTATGTGGGGGCCCTGATTGTCGCGGTGACCTCTGCAGACTTCGACAATGACGGGGTCACCGACATCGCCCTGGGTTCCAACCTGGACTCGTTGAACATCCAGATCCGCACGGGAACGGGTTTTGGCACCTTCGCCACTACCCCGGACTACATCCTCAGCGGTTCCGGCCAGTTGACGGACCTGACTGCCGGGGACTTCAACGGCGATGGGTTCATCGACCTTGCCTCCGTCAGCAACACCACCACCGGCAACGTGACCATCTTCATGAACAAGGGAGTCACCCTTGGGACATGGGATGGCTTTGATGCCCCGGTGAACTACACCTTCGGCACCAAGTCCAAGGCTGTCACCTCGGCCGACCTGAACAAGGATGGCCGAGCGGACCTTGTGATCGGCAACAACACGGCAACCGGAAACATCCAGGTCGCCATCCCGGACAGCAAGGGCGTCTTCACAGCCACCGCCTACAGCAACGGGACCAACACAGTCGATGTGGCAGTCGGCGACTTGAACAACGATGGGCTGCCTGACATCGCGGCTGCGCTTTCGACCACCTCGAACAATGTCCGCATCCTGATGAATGACAGCAAGAATCCCGGCACTTTTGCCGTGGGACCAACCACCCAGCCTATCGACAAGGCCCTGACAGCCATCGGCATTGGCAACCTGAACGGGGCATCCGGCACCCTCAAGGACATCGTGGTTACGACCGCAGAAACAGCGGACAACGTGCTTACCCTGCTTGATTACGATGGGGTCGTCTTCAACTGGTCCAAGGCCACGGTGGGCGATTCCGCCAGGGCCCTGACCGTCGCCGACTTCAACCGGGACGGCAACGACGATGTGGCCATCGCTCAAAACAAGGATGCCGACAACCTACAGGTTGGCATTTCGAACGCCACAGGGGTGCTGACATTCACCACCTACACGGCGGGCACCAAAGCCTACGCCATCGCCCCGTTGCCCTTCACCACCGCGACGGTCCCGCCCGCCACGGTCAATCTCCTTGTGGGGGATTACAACCTTTCCGGCAACATCCAAATCGGGCGGAACAACGGGAGCGGCGGATTTAGTTTCAATGGCGCCGGCAATGTCGGCACCACCAGCCGGGGTCAGGGCCTTCAGGGCGGCGCGTTGATCATTGCCGCAGGGGTGGATCCCGCCATTCCCAACACCGTTCAAGAACGGGCCTTCACCGGAACGACCATCGCCCAACTGGTGAATGTGACCATCACTAACAACAGCCTGATCAACCCCTACGCCATTGGCAAAGCCCGGAGTATCAATTCGATCTACCAAAATGCGATGTTCAATCTCTCGCCGGTCAATACTACGGACACAGGCGGATTGTTCAACAACACCGGGTCGGGCTCCAGCACCACGCTTCTCAACACCATACTCACCCGCAACATCGGCATCAATTATCCAGCCCTGAGCCAATATGCGGGCACAGCGGCCTACTCCGACGCCAACCAAACCTACAAGGGAACTACTTTTACCAGCTCGGGACACAACCTTTACAACCAGTCCTACACCACCGGCTTCCCGAGCTCCGGAGCCGGGGTTGGGGACCTTACTGCTTCCGACACCTCCCCCATTTTCGATGTGTACGGGTTGCAAAACAATCTCGGGCCTCAAATCGGCCTCCTTACCGCCCAACCGGTGAGCGTCCTTCCTGACGAGGGGCAGGGCAATGTCCTCACCATCGCCCTCGATCGCCTTAGCCCCGCCCGTGACTCGGGTGACAGCTCGGTCTATAACACCGGGGTGCCTATCCAACTGAACACCGATGCGCGTGGCGTGAAGCGCTTGATCAATCTGGTGGTTGATATGGGGGCCTATGAGGTCCAGTTCGCCACCCAGACTACCATCGTTAATCCGGCACTCACCCCCGCCGCCCCTCCCACTTATCCCAATCCGTACCTCAAGGCGACCTACGGTGTTCCACTGACCATCACCGCCAAGGCGCAGTGGAATGACAACAAGGTCCCCAACACGGCGATCTCGGGCACCATTTCCCTGGTGAACGCGGACGACCAGTCGATCGTCTACGCTACCGGGGTTGTGGTACCCCTCAGCAACACCGATTTCAAGCTGGGCGGCCTGG
>JAFMJU010000367.1 GCA_017853285.1 Gemmataceae bacterium | reverse complement strand
CAGGCTGTTGGCTGCCAGTTGCTTGGGCAGCGCGTCCAGCCACTGCGAGACCGTGGCCCCCGCGCCGATCGGCTTGCCCAGATCGTCGGCGAACACCTTGCTCGGCCGGTCGGCCAGCGAATAGGTGCGCAGTCCGCTCAGGTCCATTGGTGCCGGGTACTCAGCGCCACTCATGGTTGCTCCTCGATATACGGGCCGGCGTAGCCCGAAGGCTCCTCCCGTTCGCGCAGGTGGATCACGGAATCGTTGTCGATCTGTTCCGCGGCCATGGCCGCCTCGCATTGCTTCTCCAGCAAGGCCTCCAGGGTTTCCCGCCCCTCGAGGATCTCCAGTTCCACATGCGGCGCGTACAGCGGGCGGCCGCCCAGGTCCGCCAAGCGCAGCTTGACCAGATCCTTCCGGGTGCAGGCCATCACCGTCCCCTCGGGCTGGCTGGAGGCCCAATGGCGCAGGTCGCGCACGGTGTCGCGGTCATAGGCGAAGTGATCGGGAAAAACACGCTGGTCCACCACCCGCGCGCCGATCTGTTCCAGCGTCTTGCGGAAGGCCTCGGGCCGCCCGATGCCCGAGAAGGCGGCCACATCCCGCCCCACCAGTTGCTCCAGCGGCAACAGCTCGTCCTCACCCTCGCGGACCAACCCCACCGCGTGGTGCCGCGTCAGCACCACCGGAAGGTCGGGAAACTTGCGCTTCAACAAGGCCCGCAAGTCAGCCAACCGATCAGCCTCAACCTGGTCGCACCGGGTCAGCAATACCGCGTGGGCCCGATTCAAGCCCCTCACCGGTTCGCGCAGCAGGCCCCGGGGCAGCAGATGGCCGTGACCCCACGGGCAGGTCGCATCGATCAACACCAGATCCAGATCGCGGTAAAGCCCGCGGTGCTGGAAGCCGTCGTCCAGCAGCAGCAGTTGACTTTCCAGCTCATCAATGGCGGTTTTTCCGGTTTCCACCCGGTCCGGCCCCTGCAGATGGGGCACATCCGGCAGGATCTCCTCCAACAGCAACGCCTCGTCGTTTTGGCGGTTGTCATCGGCGCCGTAGCCCCGGCTGAGCAGGGCCACCTGGATGTCCCGGTCGCGCAGCCAGCGGGCGATCCACGCCACGGCGGGTGTCTTGCCGGTGCCCCCCACAGTCAGATTGCCCACGCTGATCACGGGGCGGGCCAATTGGACGGGCTTTTTGCGAAAGGCCTCCCGCAGCCACCAGCCGGCACCATACAGGCCGCTGGCCAGCCACAGCCCCATCCGCCCCAAAGACGCAAGCGGACCACGAGCCTCGCCCGAGAGCAATCGCTCCCAGTCGCGAGACCCACCGCCTTTCAGGGCCATGTTGGGTGCCAGTGCGATCAACAAGGGGATCCATCCCCAAACCACACGCACCGTGACGGAAAAACAGCGTCCCTGCGGCCTCACCCCGGTGCCACAGTCTTGTACCCCGCCCGTCAAATCCGAGTCAACCAAAGCGGTTTGGCACTCTGGATCGACCGGGAAAACCCCCTTAGAATGCACCGGCAGGCCGGTTCACCCCGGCAAATGGATAAAATGGGATAATTAAAAAGACAAGAGAGGATAGGAGCCATGGCCCGTTTCATCTGCTTGGCGTTGGTGGCTGGAATTCTGACCTTGGCTCCCGCCGGGGCCCTGATGGCCCAGGAAACCACCACCAAGGTGATCCCCGCCGCCAAGAAAACCCAGGATCTCCTCAAAACCAAAATCTCCGTCGACTTCGAGGACACCATCCTCAAGGAAGCCATCCAGGAATTGAAGGATCAGGTCAAGGGCCTGGTGATCCTCATCGACACCAAGGGAGGGGTCAGCCAGAACGGCAAGCTCACCTTCAAGGCCAAGGATGCCCCGGTCAGCGAGGTGCTCGAGGGCATGTTCACCAAGAACGGCCTGGGGTATGTGATCATCAACAACGCCAAGGATGCCTACCCCGGCGCCGTGCTGATCAAGCAGGGCAAGGATCGCGGCAAGCTGGTCAATTCCCGCTGACCCATCCGTTTCCCCGGGGGCCCTACCGTTGGCACGCGCGCGCGGCAGTCGCCCCGACTTCACCTTCCTGGATCCGCTGGTGGCCCTGTCCCGCGACGGCCGCATCGCCATCGGCGGCCGGATCGATGCCGACACGCTCACCACCGCCTACAGCCGCGGGATCTTCCCCTGGGAAGATTCCCCCGCCGGCCCCGTCTGGCACGCCCACGCCCCGCGCTGCGTGATGCGCATCCACCCCGGCTGCGGCAACCGCAGCCTGCGCCGGGCCGCCAAACTGCCCTTCACCTTCACCACCGACAAAGCCTTCCCCGAGGTGATGCAAGGCTGCGCCGACCGCCCGGAAGGATCGTGGATCAACGACGAAAAGCTGGCCGGCTACACCGAACTGCACCGCCGCGGCCTGGCCCACAGCGTGGAGGCCTGGCTAGACAACGAACTGGTCGGCGGTCTCTACGGCGTCACGCTGGGCGGCCTGTTCGCTGGCGAAAGCATGTTTTCCCGCGTCAGCCAGGCCAGCAAGGCCAGCCTGGCCTGGCTGCTCGAACGCCTCACAGCCTGGGGTTACACCCTGTTCGATGCCCAGGTCGCCAATCACCACACGCTGTCGCTCGGCTTCGAGGAAATCCCCTGGGCTGAATTCCAGTCTGAATTGAAAACCGCCCTGGCCGCCCCCGCCCGCTGGGGTGGCGGATAGCATTCGAAAAAAGTCTCACCGCAAAGACGCGAAGAACGCCAAGGAAAACACCAAATCCTGATGGTGCTTTCCCCTTTGTGTCCTTCGCGTCTTCGCGGTTAAAAAACTACCTTCCCCTTGGCGGTGAAAAATTCCGCTCCCTACCAAGCCCCTCCTCCCGAGGGTATACTGCCGCCAAAGCGAGGTGCTCTCATGCGATGGTTTCAAGGCTTTCTGGCGGCGGCTTCCCTGACCCTCACCCTGCAAGCCGCCCCGGCGCAGGAATCCAAGGCGCTGCCCCGGGCCACGCCCGAATCCCAGGGCGTCTCCTCCGAGGCGGTCCGCGAGTTCATCGCCACACTGGACCAGAAGGTCACCACCATGCACAGCGTCATGGTGGTCCGCCACGGCAAGGTGATCGCCGAGGCGTGGTGGCAACCGCAAACGCCGGAAACCCCGCATGTGCTCTGGTCGCTCAGCAAGAGTTTCTGCTCCACCGCGGTGGGTCTGGCCATCGCCGAGGGCAAACTGAAGCTCGATGACGAGGTGCTGAAATTCTTCCCCGACGAGGCTCCCCAGGAACCCTCCAAGAACCTGAAGGAAATGCGGGTGCGCGACCTGCTCTGCATGTCCACCGGCCACGAGACCGAGCCCAATTTCCGCGCCGAACCCAACGGCAACTGGGTGAAGATCTTCCTGGCCCACCCGGTGCCCCACAAGCCCGGCACCCACTTCAAGTACAACACCCCCGCCACTTACATGCAGTCGGCCATCGTGCAGAAGGTGACCGGCCAGACCGTGCTCGATTACCTGAAGCCCCGCCTGTTCGAGCCGCTCGGCATCGACAACCCCCGCTGGGACGCCAGCCCCCAGGGCGTGTCCATCGGCGGCTACGGCCTGTTCGCCCGCACGGAGGACATCGGCAAGTTCGGCCAGCTCTACCTGCAAAAGGGCCAATGGAACGGCAAGCAACTCATCCCCGAGCGCTGGGTGCAGCAGGCCACCTCCCGGCAAACCTCCAACGGCAGCAATCCCAAAAGTGATTGGGACCAGGGCTACGGCTACCAGTTCTGGCGCTGCCGCAACGGCGCCTTCCGCGGCGACGGCAAGGACGGCCAATTCTGCATCGTCCTTCCCAAACAAGACACCGTCATCGCCATGACCGCCAACACCTCCGATATGCAGGGCGAACTGAATGTGGTGTGGGACAAGCTACTAAAGCAACTGGGCGACAAACCCCTACCCGAAAACGCCGAGGGAACAAAGGCCCTGAAGGACCTGGTGGCTAGTTTGAAGGTGAAGGAGAAGGCTGCGAAGTAAGGGCGAGACATCCAATGCTTGTTGGAATGTCAATTACTCCCCTTCTCACCCGATTCCTTTTCCAACAACAGCCCGACAATTGAGCCAACGGTTGCGAAAAGACACCAGCCCAGGAACAAAGGTGGCTCGTTCCAACCTCCACCCTGGGCCAAGTGCCGCACCAAATCAACGCCATACCAAACCAACCAAGCCCCCTGGACCAGGACTGATAGGCCCCAAATGAGCAGACGAGCCGGCAGGGCAGGAGGAATAAACACCAAAATCAAGTAACACAGCGTGACAACA
>JAFMJU010000366.1 GCA_017853285.1 Gemmataceae bacterium | reverse complement strand
CCACCCCGCACCCACAAAATAAAACTGTATTCCCTCCCAATATTTGCGATACTGAATTTTCCCGCCTGATGATTCCTTGGCCCCAATCCCCTTGGGTTTGCCCATGCCGGTTTGCATGCGCCCCGTAGCCCTGTCGCTTGTCTGCCTGCTGTTCGCCGGGTGGGCCCGGGCCGGGGATTTGTACCTGGAGAAGATCAAGCCTTTGCTGCGCGAGCGCTGCCTCGCCTGCCACGGCGCACTGGCACAAAAAGGCAAACTCCGCCTCGACACCGCCGCCCTCGCCCACCAGGGCGGACGCGCCGGCCCCGCCGTGGTGGCCGGCCAGGTGGACGACAGCCCGCTGCTCGAACGGGTCAGCCGCTCCGAAGACGCTGCGGGCCGCATGCCGCCCGAGGGCAAGCCCCTCACCGCCGAACAGATCGGCTGGCTGAAGGAATGGATCGCCGCAGGCGCGCGCGGCCCCGCCGACGAGAAGGCGGAAGCCGATCCCAAAAGCCACTGGTCATTCCAGAAGCCCGTCCGGCCCGAAACTCCTCCGGTCCGCGACCCGGCATGGAATGCCAACCCTATCGACCGCCTCATCGCCGCCCGCCACCAGAAGCTCGGCATCCAGCCGCTGCCGGTGACCGACCGCGCAACCCTGCTCCGGCGGGTCTACCTCGACCTGATCGGCCTGCCCCCCACCGCCGACGAACTGCGCGCCTTCTTGGCCGACACCCGGCCCGACGCCTACGAGCGCGTGGTGGACCGCTTGCTGGCCGACCCGCGCCACGCCGAACACTGGGCCCGGCACTGGATGGATGTCTGGCGCTACAGCGACTGGTACGGCCGTCGCGCCGTGCCCGATGTGCTGAACAGCTACGGCCAGATCTGGCGCTGGCGCGACTGGATCGTGACTTCCCTCGGCCGCGACCGGCCTTACGACGAGATGGTCCGCCTGATGCTCGCCGCCGACGAGTTGGCGCCGCTGGCGCACGAAGACCAGCCCGCCACCGGCTTCGTGGCCCGCAACTTCTTCCGCTGGAACTACAACAACTGGATGCGCGACAATGTCGAGCACACCGCCAAGGCCTTCCTTGGCCTCACGCTGAACTGCTGCCACTGCCACGACCACAAGTACGACCCTGTCACCCAGGACGAGTACTTCCGCTTCCGCGCCATTTTTGAACCCGTGGAGATCCGCCATGACCGCTGGCCCGGCGAGGAGGATCCTGGCGTCTACCCCAAATACTCCTACGGCGCCGCCTACAAGCCCATCACCACCGGCATGGTCCGCGTGATGGATGAGCGGCTGACCGCCCCCACCCGCAAGTACAGCCGCGGCGATGAGCGCAATGTCGAGAAGGATGCGCCCGCCATCCCCCCCGGCGTGCCGGCCGCGCTGGGCGGCACCTTCCAGGTCAGCGAGGTGAAGCTGCCGCCCGAATCGTGGTACCCCGGCCTGCGGGCCCATGTCCGCCAGGAGGAAACCGCCAAACTCACCAAGGCCCGCGATGAGGCCAAGGCCACGCTCGACAAGGCCCGCGCCGCCAAGGACGCCCCGGCCGAGGCACTGGCCCAGGCCCGGTTGACCGCCGCCCAAGCCACCCTGCAGGCGCTGAAGCTGAAAATCCTGGCTGATGATGCCCGGTACCGCCAGACCGGCGACCCGGCCACCGCCGCCGGCTTGGCCGCCTGGGCCGAAAAGCAGGCAGCCACCGAACAGGCGCGCGCCACCCTGGTGGAAAAGGAGCAGTCCCTCGCCACCGCCACCAAGGCCGCCAAACCCGAAGGCGTTACCGCCGCCACCAAGGCGCTGGACGAGGCCAAAGCCAAGCTCGGGGCCGCCACCAAGGCGCTGGAAAACCCGGGCGACACCTACAGCCCGCTGGGCGCCCGTTACGAGACCACCACCAGCACCGGCCGGCGCTCGGCGCTGGCCCGCTGGATCACCGATCCGTCCAACCCGCTCACCGCCCGCGTGGCCGCCAACCACCTGTGGGGCTGGCATTTCGGCCAACCACTGGTGACCACCCCGCACGACCTCGGCCGATCGGGCAAGCCGCCAGCCAATCAGGAACTGCTCGATTGGTTGGCTGTCGAACTGATGCATCCCACAAATGCCTCCGATGCCAAGGCCTCGCCCTGGAGTCTGAAGCGGCTGCACCGGCTGATCGTCACCAGCCGCACCTACCAAACCCGGTCAGGCCCCACCCCCGCCGATCACCCCGCCCGGGTCAAGGACACCGACAACCTCACCCTGTGGCGCTACCCGTTGGGCCGCATGCAGGCCGAGGTGGTGCGCGACAGCCTGCTGCATGTGGCCGGCCAGCTCGATGGCACCCGGGGCGGTCCCGACATCCCGCAGGATCAGGCGCTGGTCAGCAAACGCCGCAGCCTCTACCTCACCCACCACGGCGAAAGCCGCGCGGTCTTTCTCGACCTGTTCGACGCCGCCAACCCGTGCGAGGCGTACCAGCGTTCCGCCTCGGTGCTGCCCCAGCAGGCCCTGGCGCTGGCCAACAGCGAACTCACCCACTCCCTGGCCCGCGCGCTGGCCGCCACCCTCCATCCCAAGCAACCCGCTGACAACACCTTCATCACCGCCGCCTTCGAGCAGGTGCTGGCCCGCCAGCCCACGCCCGAAGAACAGCTGGCGGCTCAGGAATACCTCACCGCCCTGCGGGAGTCAGTCCCCGCCACCGCCCCATCCAAAGACAAGCCCGACAGTGCCTTGCGCGCGCGGGAAGGCCTGATCGTGGCCCTGTTCAACCACACCGATTTCCTGACCATTCGCTGAGGCCCAGTCACCATGGCACCTGACCGACGCGGATTTCTGGCGGACATGGGGATGGGCTGCGCCGGCATGGCGCTGGGCAGCCTGCTGTTCCGGGACGGCATCGCCCGGGCCAACCCGGATGGGGGAATCCACCTCCCCACCGGCCTGCCGCACCATGCGCCCAAGGCCAAGAGTGTGATCTGGGTGTTCCTGTCCGGCGGCGTCAGCCAGATGGAAAGCTTCGACCCGAAGCCAGCGCTCACCCGCTACGCCGGCAAGACCTTCACCGACACGCCTTACACCGATCCGCTGAAGTCGCCGCTGTTCTTCAAGCACTCGCGCGATGTGGTGGGCGGCACCCGGCCCTACCCGAAGATCTTCCCGCTGCAGGTAGGCTTCCGCAAGCATGGCCAAATGGGAATGGAGGTCGCCGACTGGTTCCCCCACCTGGCCCGGCAGGTGGACAAGATGGCCTTCGTGCGGTCGATGTACACCACCGACAACGACCACGGCGCCGAGTTCCAGATGCACACCGGCCGCCACCAACTGGACGAGCAGCAGCCCGTGATCGGCTCATGGGTCAGCTACGGCCTGGGCACGCTGAACGAGAACCTGCCGCAGTTTGTCTTCCTCGGCAAATACACCGACATCCGCGTCAAGAAGAACATGGCGGCCGACTACCTCGGCCCCCGCCACACTGGCGTGGAGCTGGCGCTGGAGGGGGACAGCCCCCTGCCCTTCGCCACGCGCGCCAAGGGCGTGGCCGAGCGTGAGCAACAGGAGCAGTTCCGCCTGGTCGAACGGTTCGACCGCCTCGCCGCCGCCCGCTACCCCGACGACCCGCAGGCGCTGGCTCGCATCAAGAACTACGAGCTCGCCTTCCGCATGCAACGGGCCATGCCCGACGCGCTCGACCTGGCGCGCGAGACGGCCGGCACGCACAAGCTCTACGGCATCGACGACCCGGCCACCGCCGTCTACGGCCGCCGCCTGCTGGCGGCCCGGCGTCTGGCCGAACGCGGCGTGCGGTTCAATCTCGTCTACCTCAGCGACTACGGCGAGTGGGACTCCCACAACGACCTGAAGAACCTGCACGCCCGCAGCGCCGCCCGGGTGGACAAGCCGCTGGCGGGCCTGATTCAGGATCTCGAGCGCACCGGCCTCGACCGCGAGGTGCTGGTGGTCTGCTGCACCGAGTTTGGCCGCACCCCCGGCCTCGAAACCCGCGACGCCTACAAGATGCCCACCGGCCGCGACCACCACCCCCACGGCTTCACCGTCTGGTTCTACGGCGCCGGCATCCAGCGCGGCCGCATCCACGGCGCCACCGACGAACTGGGCTTCCACGCGGTGGAATCCCCCCACTATGTGACCGACATCCACGCCACCGTGCTGGACCGCCTCGGCCTCGACCCCCACCGCCTAGTAGTCCCCGGCCGCAAACGCCTCGACATCGACTTGGGTGCCCCCATCCGCGCGATCTGCACCTGATGAGTGGGAGAAGCCTTTTCGGAAAG
>JAFMJU010000365.1 GCA_017853285.1 Gemmataceae bacterium | reverse complement strand
TGGCCGTGGCACAACTTTTCATCTGGCCGTGAACTGGACAACCGTAATCACCCCGCCACCATCTCAAACACCGTCACCTCCGGCCGCACATTGAACCGCACCCGGTACAGGTAGCCCACGCCGCGGTTGATGTACAGTTTCCGCCCGCCATCCAGGTCAAACACACCGGCGGTGTAGCGCCTGTTGTTCACGGGCAACAGCGGCGGGGGCAGGAACGGGGGCTTGCACTGCCCGCCATGCGTGTGGCCGGACAGGATCCAGCCTCCAAAATCATCCCAACCGGGCCTGTCAACCGAGTCGGGGTTGTGGCTCAGCACCAAAGCCGGTTTATCCGGCCGCAACGAGCGCAGGGTGGTGGTGTCAAAATGACCACCCCACAGATCCTCCATCCCGCACACTTGCAGTCCGGCGACCTCGGTCACCTGGTTCCGCAGCAGGGTGATACCGCTGGCGGTGGCCAAAGCGGCCACATCGCGTGCCACATTCTGGTTGTGGAAGTCCAAACCGTAGTCATGGTTGCCCAGCACGCCAAAGGTGCCCAGGCTGCCCAGCGCGCAATGGGAAAATACCCGCTTGGCCTGATCGTCCACCTCGTCTTTCCGGCTGATGAAGTCGCCGGTGTACACCACGATCTCGGGTGCCATCCGCCGTACCCGCTCGAAGGTGTTGATCAGGTAGTCATCATCCACCTGGGGGCCGATGTGCAGGTCGCTGATCTGCACCAGCCGCTTGCCAGCAAGGGAATCGGGCAGTCTGGCAATAGGCAACGGTCGTTGAACAATCTCCAGCCAATGCGGCTCAATCCGCCAGGTGTACAGGCCCAAAGAGGCCGCACCCAGCGCCAGACCGGCTCTCAGTAAGTTCCTTCGGCTGGCCATCCATTTGCCTGTGGGATTGGGAATATGTACCAAACAGTGCTCTTATCCATTATCCCAAAAACTGACGCCGGCTAGGGGGTGGTAGGCTGCTGTTTTCTCCCTTTGAAAATCCAATTCAACATGGCCGCCCCGGCCGCGATCACCAATAGCCCGAAAACCGCCATCCCCCATTTGCGCGCACCCGTGCGCTCGGCGCGGGTCAGGCCTTCCGAAACCAGCGTGCCATCCGGAACAGGGGGCTCCGGGATCCTGAGCGAGGCCTTGGCGAAATGGCCGTCCTCTCCACGGATTTCCACCCGGTAAGTGCCCGGTGCCGGGGTCGGCAGGGTATAAACACCCTCCGTATTGGTTTCTGCCTCCACCAAGGTTTTGTTTTCCTGATTCAGCAACCTCACCTGGGCATGCGCCACAGGCGAATTGTCGTCGAAATAGGCTTCAAGGTGCAGGGTGCCACCCCTCAGGCGCCCCTCGATACCCAAACCGTGGGCACCTGCCGACACGGGCGTCAGCGCCATTACCAATATCCCGCAAAAAGAGGCGATGACACGAGTCATTAGGGCAACCATGAGGAATCTTTAAGAGCGATCACGATGGTGGACGGTTCCCCATCGAGCAAAATCTGCCAGGCCCTTAATCCTGACCGCCCCCCCGCCGGCCTTCCTTCTTGGCAGAGTTGCGCCGCTTGGCATCCATCCGGCGGAGTTGAGAACCCCATGTGGGTTTGGTTTTCTTGCGGGGGGTCGGAGCCTGCAGACACTGGCGGATCATCTCCACCAGTTTGTCCAGGCATTCCTGGCGATTGCGCTCCTGGTCGCGGTGCGTCTGCGCCACCAGCAAAATGTCACCCTCGTTGGTGAACCTGCTGGGATAGCTCGCCTTCAGGCGGTCGAGAGTTCCCAGGGGCAGCACCACCGAAGTGGTTGCGGTGCGCCATCGCAGGTGTGTCTTGCTGGCCACCTTGTTGACATTCTGGCCGCCCGGGCCTCCCGACCGCGCATAGCTGAATTCGAGTTCCTCCAGGGGGATGGCCACCCGTCGGCTCACGCGCAGCAGATTCGCGTCGGGTTGGGGCGTGGTCATGGAACTCTCCCCGGTTCGCGGTTGGCCGTGCCCTTGCGCTTGGTCAGGGTGTCACCCAGCTCCGCGCGGAATTTTTCAGCAACAGCCTGCAACCGGGCCACTTCCACCGGATGGTCACCAGCCAGGTTTTTGCTTTCCCCCGGGTCGGCCTTCAGGTCATACAGTTCAGCCTGGGTGACTTTTTGGGAGGTGTATTTCACGGGACTGCCTCCGGTGCCGCCCGGCTTTCCTTTCAGCGTGCGGTAGGTGTGGGGCAGCACCAGCTTCCAGCGCCCATCGCCGCTCAGCACAGCCTGCAGTTCGTTCTGCAGGTAATAGCAGGCATAGCCATCAGTCTCGGTGTCGTGCGGATTTTTGGCCCCTGCCTGGCCGGAGACAATATCCCAGCAGTTTCCCCCATCAATCCGGTTTTCCGGCAGGCTGGTTCCAAGCCGCGATGCGACGGTGGGCAGCAGGTCGATGGTCATCAGCATCGCGTCGGTGGTGCTGCCGGCGGGTATTTTCCCGGGCCAGCGCATGATGCATGGCACCCGCACCCCGCCCTCCCACACGGTACCCTTGCCTTCCCGAAACCGGCCCGAACTGCCAGCATGGTCGCCGTAGCTCAGCCACGGCCCGTTGTCGGAGCTGAACACCAACCAGGTGTTGTCGGATAGTTTCAGCTCGTCCAATAGCTTCACAATGCGCCCCACCCCGTCATCGATCTCCTCGATCACATCGGCATACAGCCCCCGGCCCGATTTCCCCTCGAATTCCTTGCCGGCAAAAAGAGGCACATGCGGCTGATTGGGAGCCAGGTACAGGAAAAAAGGCTTGCCCGCCGATTTTTTGATGAAACGCAGGGATTCATCTGTGAACTGACCGGTGAGCTGTTTCTGGTCTTCCGGGCTCACCGAGGGATTCACCACCGTGGTATCCCGCAGCAGCGGAAGCGGCGGATACGCCTTGGGTGTCTCAGGGTGCAGCGGCCACATGTCCGCCGAGTAGGGGAGGCCGAAAAAGGAATCAAAACCCTGCCGTGTGGGCAGGAATTCCGGCAGGTGACCCAGATGCCATTTGCCCACGCAAGCGGTGGCGTAGCCCTTGCCTTGCAGCAGGTTGGCCAAGGTTTGTTCTTTCGGGTTCAAACCCATTTTCGCGTTCGGACCCAGCGCCCCATGGATCCCTACGCGGTTGGCGTAACACCCTGTCAGCAGGCTGGCGCGCGATGCCGAACAGACCGGTTGCGACACATGGAAATTGGTGAAGGTCCGCCCTTCACGCGCCATGCGGTCCAGATTCGGCGTCCGCGCCAGCTTGCCGCCAAACGGGCCGATATCGGTATAGCCCATGTCATCGCAGAAGACCACCACCAGGTTGGTCGGGGTGGCATTCAGGGCGTTAAGCGCGACTAGGAGAATTGACAACATGGGAAATTTCCCATTGGTTAAAACGGCTAAAAATACTCAGGAATTCAATGCCCTTAAGCTTTCCGGATCAATAGGTTGAATGCCAGAAAAACGATTGAAATCAGCACCGTTGTAGGTGATTATTTGTTGGATTTGGTGCATTTGCATGGTCGCCACGATGCGGGCATCGTGGGATACTTTGCCTCGGCAGCCATTGTTTTTCACCAGGTGTAGCCATTCCTTGAGAAGCCCAGGCAAATCTTCGATCACGGGGAACACTGTGAGAAATTGATGGATCAAGGAGAAGCAATCCTCTGGTGTGTAACCCATGCCATTGGCGGCCAAGTCGCGGGTGGCAACCACCCAAAATTCATAAAGAATCTGGGGAGCCAGAAGGATGGACACTTTTTGTGCGCGGAGACCTTGGATCGTTTGAACAGTCAACGAATGGTTTCGGTCAGCCGGGTTGGCCAAACTAACCAGCACATTGGTGTCCAGAAGAATCTTCATTCTTCACGGCCGGCGTAAATGGTTTCCCGGCCACAGTCCACCACATGGTCTGTCGGTATTTGTCCGGCCTTGGCATGGATGAAGGCCAAGAGATTGTCAAAATCTCGGTCTTCTGTCGGATTGGGCGCGCGGATCGGATCAGGGATCAGACTTTCCACCATTTGATCCACCGTTTGGTTGCGTCCTTGGGCCCAAGCCTGCAGCTTGGCGTAGGTGGCATCAGAAACGGTGATGTGTGGCATGTTGAACCTGCTGAATTATGGCTTTCAACCGTAATTATAGCCCTGCAAAATTTTCTGCTGGGATTACCGCCCCAACTGAAACTTCGTCACTGCCTGCACCGAAGTCACCGGGATCCAGGTGCGGTTCACCCCCGCGATATCCTCCACCGCGATATGGTCCCTGGCCAGTTCCACCACGGTGTGGCTGC
>JAFMJU010000364.1 GCA_017853285.1 Gemmataceae bacterium | reverse complement strand
CCGCCATGTCCCTAGCTTCCACCGGCCGGTCATAAATCTCGCGCAAAATCAACCCGGCATGGTCCTCGTCCGGCTCTGCCCAGACCACCCCCTTGGGGTACTGCGGCAAATCATTGGCAATGGTCACCTTCCTGAAATCCACCAAACGCGACACCTCAGGCGTCATGAAATCCAGGTTGCCTGAGTAGTTCGTGCCCACCGCGGGTTTGCCCAGCAGCATTGCCTCGGCCAGGGTCAGCCCGAAACCCTCGCTCCGGTGCAGGCTGGCATAGGTGTCGCAGCACTGGATCAGGGCCATCGCGTCCGCCCGGCTCATCACCCGGTCGATGATCCTCACTTGCCCCTTGGCCTCCTCGGCCTGCAGCAAGGCCATCCCGTCCGGGTCAAAGGAGCCGCGCGTCACCTTGATCACCAGCAAGGCGTCGTCGGTTGGCTTGAAAGCCCGCCGAAATGCCCTGATCAGCCCCAAAGGGTTCTTTCGCTCCATCACGCTGCACATGTCAAAGGCGAACAGCACGATGAACGCGTCGGTCGGAAGCCCGAACCAATCCCGGTCCCGGTCTGCCACCGGGCCAAGGGAAACCCCCGGAGCAACCGCCCGCACCGGCACCGGCATGACCTCGGCGAAACTGTCCCGGATGAATCGCGTGGGTGCCCAGATCTCGTCGTAACGCCTGGCCCGTTGCGCCCAGAGTGCCGGGGTTTTTTCCAGTTCCCAGTACCACACTGCCGCCCGCCGGGCATCCCGCCGCGGATGGCTCATCGACCGCGCGAAAATCTCGTGGAACTGGTGCTCCGGCGGCAGGATATGCAGGCTCACGGGGTGTGTCTCCGGGCCCCGCATCCCGTCCCGGTCATGGATATCGTGCTGGATGGCTGCGGGCATATCCCGGGCCGCCACCGGCACCCCGGCCGCCTCCAGACCCCGCCGAATTTGCCAGGCCGCCTCTCCCAAGCCCGAGGGATAGCAGAAATGCCCGTACAGGTTCACCCCATCTGCACGGGGTTCCGGAAAGGCGAATCCCAGGGGAGCCTCTTGCCTGGCCCGCTCCACGGCGGCCGCCATCCGCGGGTAGCCTGAAATTTGTTTCCAATACCGCGCACGGTCCAGTGGGTCGCCTTGGGCCTTGGGAAACCGCGCCTGCAGGGCCGGCGAATCCAGCCACAGCTCATCGGTTCCGCAGGCGGGGTCTTCCTCCAGCTCGGCCAGAAACCACAAAATGCTCGACAGGCTTGTCCCGTGCGCGGGCCGGGCCGTCCGCACCATCCAGCGTGTCAGGCTGCGTCTCCAGGGTGGCAGAATCCCCTTGGGTAACAGGGTGCGCAAATGATCCAGATGCTGCCAAAGCCGGCGGGCCCCCAGCGAGGGGCGCATCGCCCACGCCTCACGGAGCCTCACGCGCTGTTCCGGTGAAAGGGGGCTTTCACCGCTCTCCAATAGCCATTTTCCAAATTCCCCGTCCGGCCCCCCGCGTACCGACTGCGGGAATCGCTCCCTCAGGTCCGCCCGTTCTTGCAGTAGACGGATCACCCAGAGCAGCAGTTTTTCCGTATCCGTTCCGGCGGCTGCCAGTTGGGCCGCGGCCGTTTCCCAGGGAAGGCCCGCCGGTGCCAGCTCCCCGGCGCAATCCGCCGCGTCAAAAATCTGGAACAGGGGCGTCTTGCGCGAATGCTTCCACGCCTGCGCCGAAAACCGCGCCATATGCAGCAGTTTCAAAAGGAATTGCGGTGCACGCCGTATCTTCCCAGGCAGTGCCCTCAGGCCTCGTTTGCGCGTGGCGCCGGCTCCCTCGCTGCCGCTGGCCACTTTCATGCCGCCACCACCCGCTGGCCGTCACCCTGCGCCCCGTGCAGGGCAATCTGGCAGGCTTCCACCACCGCGCGGGCACCTCGGTCCCAGGTGTGCCGGGCTGCCCAACCCGGCCCGGCCGTCCTTTGGGCATCCAGCCAGGTGGGGTCGTCCGCGGCCCGCGCCATCGCCTCGCGCCAGCCATTCTGGTCCAGGCCGTCCACCCCGGGGGTGTCAGGACCAGCCACCTCCCGCACAGCCGGATCCAGTGAGGTGATGACCGACCCACCGGCCGCCCGCATCTCGATGACCGG
Source organism: Gemmataceae bacterium (assembly GCA_017853285.1). GTDB lineage: Bacteria > Planctomycetota > Planctomycetia > Gemmatales > Gemmataceae > UBA6894. The sequence goes on along the minus strand of JAFMJU010000364.1, from coordinate 2,190 downwards.
CATCCCATACCCCTCGTAATGGGTGGGCATCACCAGGCATTCCGCCCCGCGGTACAGCGCCGGAATCAGCGCTTCATCCACATACCCCAGATGGTGGATTCCCTCCGGGGCCTGACGGATTTCCCGCTGCAATGCGTCATCACCCCAGCCCTTGCCCCCAGCGAAGACCAAGGGATGAGCATCTCGGATGGACCGGTCCAGCCCTGCCCACGCCCGAACCAGCATGGCCAAATTTTTGCGGGGCTCCAAAGTGCCCACATGCAGGAAATACCCGGGTTTCAGGCCCAATCGGGCCAAGGCCGGCAGGTCCTTCACCCGGCTCCCCGGCCGCATGTGGGCGCGGGGCGCGCAGCACCCGGTGATGATTTTTTCCGCCGGAATCCCCAGCAGGCTGGTCAACTCCCCGCGCACTGCCTCGCTGATGGTCACCACCGCCATGGCGCGGCCCGGCTTCAGAAGGCTTTCAAAGAAGCCTCGGTGATGGGCCACCCGTTGGGCCGGGTGCCACTGCGGAAATCGCAGGACCGACAGGTCGTAAGCCACCGCCACCGTCGGCAGATCGGTCTCTACCAACTCGTGATTGGTTTCCAGGTACACATCACTGCAGCGTGGGCTGAACCAGTCTGGCTTGTCATGCTGGCGCAGGAAAAAGCGCTCCAGGCGGCTGACCAGCGAGTGTCGCAGGCGCTGGGCCGAAAGGTTGGGCCCCGGTTTGTCCAGTATCTCGAACCACCGGTCCCTGTGGCGTTCCCGAAACCGCGCCAGGGGCTGCACCCAGCGGGCTGGAAATTCCAGCACGGAAACATTCGGTAGGCGATTCAGTGCCCGCAAGGTTTCAGCGGTGTAGTGGCCTATGCCCGTGGGTGGTTTGGCCAGGCAACGCGTGCTCGCGATGATGCGCATGCCCAACCCCTCCCCCGGCCCGGAAAGGGGAAATGGTACCCCGCGGACTCAAACGGGATCAAGGACGGGCCGTTTCAGTCCTTTTTGCGGTCCAAACCCAGGATGTCGTAAACATCCCGTTGGCCGGCCCCCAGTTTTTCCACAGCCTTGCCTGGCTCCGGGTTGGAGGGCTTTCCGGCCGGTTGCGGCTGGGCGGCCTTTGATTTCTCCGCTTTGGCCAGGGTTTCGGCCCTTTTTTCAAACCACATTTCCCACAATTCGCGGGAATGCGAGCGTTCCGCCGTTCCCGTGCCCGGAAACGGCCCGAAATCCACGCATTTGGCCCCGTACTTTTCCCGGGCGATAAACGAGCAAGCCTCACGCGCCGCCAGCACCACCAAGGGGTCTGGATCACCCAGCAGCCCGGTCAGGCCGCAATCATGCTTTTTGCTCAGCCCATACGCCCAGGCCGCGGCCACCCGGTGGTGCATTTCGGTGCTCTGCCGTGCCAGCTCCAACATCTCCTCATGACCGGTTTGCGCCAGTTCACGCGCCATGGGCAGGCTTTTCCTGGCTACCTGGGCCATTTCCGAAGCGGAATAGTTCCTCGCGCTCACGGCGGAGGAGGTGCCCTGGAAAATCCCAAGATTCCCCGGCACCACGCCGTTACCTCAACCGCCCCGGGTGTCTTGGACAAAACCTACCAATTGAAAACCACTCAAAACCACCCAGCCGGCCGCTTTCCATTTAGAAAAACGCATCGTCCCGCCTCCCGATGACCCTGTGCCACACATCTCTGGCCGTGGATTTGGTCTGCTTCCATTCTAATCAAACGACTAAAATGGCAGAAAAGGGCCAATAATGCCCCCACACCCAAATCAGAATGATGAAACCGCCGTGGATCTAGACAAAAGCCAACCCCGCATCCAGGGAATGTTCGCGGCGATTGCGCACAAATATGACTTTTTGAATCATGTGCTAAGCCTAAATGTTGACCGTTACTGGCGTTGGCGGACCACCCATTTGGCTCCATTGCCATCTGATGGTTCCCCGGTATTGGACACCTGCACCGGCACCGGGGATTTGGCCTTCGCATACCATCGCCTGGCTGCGGGCCGAAACCGGATGGTCGGCACCGATTTTTGTCCCCCCATGCTGAACTTGGCCCATACCAAGAAAAAAAAGGCCGCCGGCGCGTCCGGCCTGGATTTCCTGGTGGCCGATACCCTTCGGTTGCCTTTCCCCGACCAGTCCTTCGGCTTGGTCACCGTTGCCTTCGGACTCAGGAATGTGGCCGACACCGATGGC
>JAFMJU010000363.1 GCA_017853285.1 Gemmataceae bacterium | reverse complement strand
CCTGCCCGCAGCGTTTCTGCGCGTTTGTTAAAACTATATAAAGTTTGAATAATATAAATATATTATTTAACCAATTTAAAATCTACGCAGGCTGGCCGCCGACGGTCAGTTCGCAGACGCGTGCGAGATGGTGCCAGGGGCTGGATTCAGGCCACCCTTCGGCAGCGCGGCTGAACAGTTCGCTTGCCACATTCAACTGGCCGGCGGCACAGCGGGCGAGGGCACGGTTGTAGAGAATGCCCGGCAATGGCGGGCACGATTCCCAGAGTTTTTCGGCAGCCCTACGGTCGCCCTGCTGCCATGCCAGAGCGGCGCGCTCATTGATGACAGACTCGACCAAGCAGGTTTCGGTGAGCCGGTCCAGATACTGCTGCGCTTGACGCCATTGACCGGCCTGACGCGACAGGGCCGCCGAAAATAACTGGTCGACTGAAGAATTACCGGTGGGCAAACCGGGGTGATCCTCCAGCACGGGTGAGACGAAATCGTCTTTCAAGACTGATTCCATATCCAGGCGCTGGGGAAATTCACCCAGGGCGTGCACCACCCATCCGGTTGCCGGCAAACGCTCCATCCAGGCTGCCCAACCGGCCGGTGTGATCAATTGGGTGCGGAAGGGCTTCGGCAGAACCTCCAGGGTTGCCTGCCAAGCCAAGGCAGGTTCAAGGGCCAAGGAATCAACCGCCATGTGAGGTTCCACCGCCCCACTCTCCGGGGTTGCCAGGTTGGTCTCGCGCCGGGTGGCCAGGTTTTGCAGGGCCTGGCGCACGATTTGGGCAACGGACATTTCCATGAGGCTCTCCTCAACCTGGGTGGAACGGGGGCCATTGGGCAACCCGCCCTGACACATGTAAAACGGAAAATGTGTGGAGGCTTGCGCACCCATTTCGGTTTCCGGGCATGGTACCCTGTCGGATGGGTCGATTGAACCCTTTATGGAATAAAGATTTAGGGCCAAAGCCACCCACAACCGGAGAGCCGCCATGAGCACTGATCCCAACCAGCTTGCCCAGCAGAAGATGCAGGAATTCCTTCGGCTTTTGCCCCTGACCCAGGAAATCGCGGGATTGCCCCACTGCGAGCCCGGCAAATTCTTCACCGAGGGCCAACTGGAGGTGCGGGTCACCAGCCTGAAAACCGCCTTCAAGATGGCCAAGCAGTTGATGCGGGATATCAGCCAATGACCCAGGTTTTCCTGACCTGCCTGCTTTTTGGCGGGTTACTGGGCCCAAGCCAAGCCGGGGTGGAAGCCCTCGCACCCCCGGAGGGGGCGATGGACCGCATTCCGGTGCGAATGGTGGGGCCAGCCAACATGGGAGGCCGGGTGACCGACCTGGCTGTGGACCCCCGCAAACCGGCGCGTTTTTATCTAGCCACCGCGACCGGGGGACTGTGGCGCACCGAAAACGGGGGGACCACCTGGACCGCGCTGACGGACCGGCAACCGCTGGCTTCCCTTGGGGCGGTGGCCTGTTCGCCCGAACGGTTCGACACGGTCTGGGTTGGCGGCGGGGAATCCAACCCGCGCAACAGCGTCTCGCGGGGTGCGGGGGTGTTCTCCAGCACGGATGGCGGGAAGACCTGGAAGGGCCCCCATCTGAAGAATGCCGGGCATGTCGGAAAAATCATTGTCCATCCCAAAAATCCCCAAATTGTACATGTGGCTGTCCTGGGAAAGGCATGGGGGCCGTCGGCGGAGCGCGGGATATTCCGCACCACCGACAGCGGGGCCACCTGGAAGCAGGTGCTGACGCTGGATGAGAACACCGGGTGCATCGATCTGGCCATGGATCCCGCCGACCCGTCGCGGTTGATCGCCTGCGCTTGGGAAGTGCGCCGCGACACCTTCTCGCAGGGAAATCCGACCACGCAGTGGGGGCCGAAATCGGGCCTGTACCTGAGCGAGAACAACGGCGACACCTGGAAACCGCTGAGAGAAGGATTGCCCGCAGCCGCGAAGGGCAGGTGCGGCGTGTCGTTCTGCGCCGGGAATCCAAAGATCGTATTCGCCGTGGTGCCCACGGAAAAAACCGACATCAAGCAGTTGAACGGCCAGCCGGCCAAAACGGGTGGAGACACGGAGACAGGTGGCATTTTCCGGTCGGCTGACGGCGGGCTGAGCTGGAAAAAAGTCAACGCGCTGTGCCCCCGGCCGTTTTACTTCGGACAAATCCGGGTGGACCCCAAAAACCCGGAGAGGGTGTGGGTGCTGGGTATCCCGCTTTATACCAGTGAAGACGGCGGCAAATCCTTCAAGACAAACGGCGCGCCATTGGTGCATGTGGACCACCACGCGATGTGGATCGACCCTGCGGATGGAGACCACCTGTTGCTGGGGAACGACGGCGGCCTGTACGAGTCCAGGGACCGTGGCAAAAATTGGGAACACCGGAACAACCTGCCCTTGGCGCAGTTTTACGGTGTTGCCGCGGACCGTAGCGTGCCTTACCGGGTATTCGGGGGATTGCAGGACAACGGCACCTGGGGAGGGGCGACCCGGAATGACCGGGGCGAGGGCCTGACCAACGCCGACTGGTTCCGCGTGATGGGCTCGGACGGATTCCAGGTGAAGGTGGACCGGGAACTCAACCATATCCTCTATTGCGAAAGTCAGTACGGGGGCCTGCGCCGCTATGACCTTTCCACTGGCGAGGGGAAGGAGATCAAACCGGGAACCACCCTGGGGCAACCATCGCCGCGGTTTAACTGGAACACGCCGATCGCCCTTTCGCCCCATGATCCCCGGGTGATCTATGTGGGCAGCCAGGGGCTGCACCGTTCCGGAAACCGGGGAGACACCTGGACAAAGCTAAGCGCCGACCTGACCTTTTACAAGGGGACCGGAACCGCGCAGCAGCACACGCTGACAGCCATCGCGGAATCACCGGCCCAGGCCGGGGTGATCTGGACAGGATCGGATGACGGCAGACTATGCCTGACACGGGACGGCGGCCGTAGTTGGGTGGACTGGTCCGCACGATTGCCCAAGCTGGAAAAGGCTTCGATCACCTGCATCGAACCGATCCGCGGTCGGGCGGGCAGCGCTTATGTCTCCTTCAACAGGCACCGGTTGGAAGACCACGAACCCTATCTGTTCCGCACCGATGACTACGGGGAGAACTGGACCGAGTTGAAGGGACTTCCCGCAGGTGCTCCTGTGCATGTGGTGCGGGAGGATCCAGCCAACCCATCCGCGCTTTACGCCGGCACCGAAACGAGTGTCCAGACATCGCTGGACGGGGGTATCACCTGGCACCGTTTGGGGAACTTGCCCACTGTGCCGGTGCATGACCTGGTGATTCAGGAAGCATTTCGGGAGCTGGTGATCGGCACGCATGGCCGGGGCATCCATATCGCCGACATCAGCGCCCTGGGCGCGATGACACGGGAAACCCTGGCGCGGGACGCCTGGATATATGCTCCAGGGAAGGTGCTTCAGGGTGCGGCGTTCGGCCCGCACCTGCAAAGGACCGGCCAATTTTTCCAGGGGCAGAACCAGGGACCATCGGCTGTCTTTTCGGTGCACCTAAAAAGAAAGCCCGCTGAAAAGGCCAAGGTATCAGTGCGGGACGGGATGGGCCGCACCCTGGCGGACCTGAAGCTGGAACCCGCCGCCGGCTTCCAGTTGGCCCGTTGGAATCTGACGGCGTTGCAAAGCCTTGCCAGCGGCAAGCGGACACTCCGCAGCCCGCCCGGGCAATACACGGCCGCATTGATTGTGGATGACCGGGAGGTGGGGGCCGTGCCATTCGCCGTGGAAGGCCGGCAGCCCGCGGGAACCAATTTCGAAGACGAAGGGGATGAGACCAACCCGGGGCCGGAGGAGGGGACTGATCGCCCCGGTTCAACCGGGGTGGAACCGGGCAAGAAAACGGAGCAACCGTGAACCAGGACAGCGTTGTGGGATTTCCAGCGAGCCCGGTGCCGCCACCTACCTCGACTCCGATCACATCGGCCCAACCGGGAGGTGGGTGGGTGATGGGACTTGAGGAGCGTTGGGCAGGACTGCGTCGGCGGTTGATCCGGGCCTTTTTTCCCGACCACCTGCGACGATTCAACGCCCGGCGACTGGGGGATGACCCGGCCCGGCCCGACGAACGGATCATCGACCAGCGGGATCTGAAATTTCTGCGGCCGGTCAGCCCGGTCACCTTCGAGGGACCGGACCCCTGGGCCTGGCGGGGCAAGCTTGGATTGGCCAGATTGGGGCTGGGCGAGGTCACCGTTTTCACCCTGCTGCTGGCACCCTGCTGGATGGCGCATGCGGCGCTGGCGCTGACGGTGCATCCGGCGTGGTGG
>JAFMJU010000362.1 GCA_017853285.1 Gemmataceae bacterium | reverse complement strand
AGAAGTTGAGATGCATGCCGTGGGTGAGGTGGCCGCCGTGGGCCAGGTTCATGGCGACGATGGTATCACCGGGCTGCAGGGCCGCGAAATAGACGGCCATGTTGGCGCTGGCGCCGGCGTGTGGCTGGACATTGGCCGCCTCGGCGCCGAACAACTTGCAGGCCCGCTCGATGGCGAGCAGTTCGACCTGGTCCACCGCCTCGCAACCGCCGTAGTAGCGCTTGCCGGGATAACCCTCGGCGTATTTGTTGGTGAGGACGCTACCCTGGGCGGCTAGGATGGCGGGCGAGGTGTAGTTCTCGCTGGCGATCATCTCGAGGCCGGTTTGCTGCCTCTGGCGTTCGGCCAGGATGGCTTTCCAGACGGCCGGGTCGCTCGCTTCGATCGGATGCATGGTCGATTCACCTAACTGTTGTGATGGCTCACCGGGTGGGAGGGGATCCGCCGCACCCGCGGGTGGTCAGGCACCCAAAACCTGTTCCAAGGCCACTTGTGGATGATACAACACCCCCCGCCAGCCCTGGTTCCTGGCCCCGGCGATGTTGTCTTCGAGATCATCAACCAGGACCATTTGCCCTGCGGGCAGGCCGGCCAGCTTTTGGCAATGGTGAAAGATCTCCGCCTCCGGCTTGCGGTTGCCGACGGCGTGGGACAGGACCAGATGATCGAACTTGGCCAGGCTGTTGGCGAACTGGCGCAAGAACCAGTCGCTGTGCAGTGGGGTGGTGTTGCTGAGCAAAAGCAGGGGCCCTTCGCGTTTCAACCGGTCCAGCCAGGCATCCACAGCCGGATTGATTTGGAAAATATCGGCAAACGCCGTGTCAAACTCCTGATCGGTGGCCCGGATGGCGAATTTTTGCCGGACCTGATCACGGAAGTGGGAACTGGAGACCTGGCCCCGCTCGAAGGCGTGGTCGAGGGGACTGCCAAAGCAAAATGCGTGGATTTCTCTGGAATCGACAGGAGCCGAGGCCAAAGAGGCCAGGTTGGAGGCGGCCCGGGCATGGCTGAAAAAGGCGATGACATTGCCGAAATCCAGAACCGTTCCCCGCATGGAGGCTTTTCCTCGTGTGAGGGTGGTGAAAACCCGGCCCGGTTTTACCTGCCCAAGGGCACTGTATGGGAGGGTTACCAACGGGGAAGCCCAGGCACCACGCAGCCCTGAATTTTTACCACAGGGAATCGGCTCAGATAGGATGAGCTAGTGGAGAAGGGGATACTCATATCACTTCGGGCGGGGTTGCAACATGGCAGGCGCTTTTGGTGCTGGTTTGGTTCTTTTGGGTTGCCTGGTTTCGGGCCAGGCGAAGGAGGGGGCAAAGGATTCGGCCATCGCCCTTGAAATCCGCCAGGCGGATGAGGCGTATGTGAAGGCGAGGAACGCCCGCGATTTCAAAACGCTGGGGGAGCAATGGACCCTGCGTGGCGAATTGGAGGAGGACGGAAAAACCATTCGCGGTCGCGAGGGGATTGTGGCGTCTATCAAGGAATTCGCGCGGGTCCATCCCACCAGCCGGATGAGCCTGGTGGTGGAGGAGGTGAAACCCCTGGGGGACGCCCTGGCGCAGGTGACCGGAAAAATCCGCATGACGGAATCGGAACTGGACCGTGCCCGTTGGTACACCTGCCGTTTTGAGTCGCTTCGCGTGAAGGAAGAGGGGGTTTGGCGCATCGCCAAATCCAGGGTGGAGCAGGTGCCGGACGCTTCTCTGACGGACCTGGCCTGGCTGGAGGGGAACTGGAAGGCGGCTGACAAAGCCACGGGGCAGGAGATTCGCGCCACCTTTGAAAAGGCACACGGCGGCAAATTGATGGTTGGCCGGATGGAGACAACCGGCAAGGACGGGAAAAAGGTGGAAGTGCTTCAAGTCCTGCAAGCGGATCCTCGGGAAGGGGTGATCCGGTGCTGGCTTTTTGAATCGACCGGGGGAAGAGCCGAGGGGATCATGGAACACGATGGGGCCACCTTCAACACCAATCTGGAGGGGGTTCCTCCCGCGGCCCTGCTTGGTGACAGGGCCCAATCGGTGCAGGTGCTGACCCCGACCGGGGCCGAGGGATTCACCTGGCATGTGATTGAACGCGTGATCGACGGGGCGCGGGTGCCTGACCAGAAACCACTGCTTTTCAAGAAGGTTGGCGGCCGCTGACAGGCGGGCGGAGTGCGGGGAAACATTCAAGCGAGGGACGGACATGAGCGGCAACATGCGGAAATCGACGGGTTGGATCGCGATCGCTGGGCTGGGGGTTTGGCTGGCCTGGAGTACCGGAGCCTGGGCTTATCCGCCCCCCGCCGGCCGGGGAGGCAGGCCCGGAGGGTTTGGTAGCCCAGGCGGCGTTGGCCGCCCAGGCGCCGGGCCGGGTGGCGTTGGAGATGTTGGAAGGCCGGGAGGTGTCGGTGACCCCGAACGCGGGCGTGGGCCCGGTGATGTTGGCGACCCGGGCCGTGGGCCCGGGGACGCGGGCGGTGTTGGTGGTGTGGGGCGTGGCCCGGGTGGTGTCGGCGGTGTGGGCCGTGGGCCCGGGGACGCAGGCGGTGTTGGCGGGGTAGGCCGGGGCCCTGGTGGTGTGGGTGGTGTTGGCGGTGTGGGTCGGGGACCTGGAGATGTGGGTGGTGTTGGTGGGGTAGGCCGGGGCCCTGGAGGTGTTGGAGGTGTTGGAGGCGTTGGAGGTGTTGGCCGGGTGGGAGGCGTTGGTGGTGTCGGCGGTGTCGGAAGGCCCGGTTCGTTTCCGGGTGAGATGAATTTGTCGCGGTATGCGACCGCCGGTGGTGTGGACCGTTACGGGGCGGGCAATGTCCGCGCGTATTCGATCAACTCGCTGAACACCTCCGGCGCGGCGGTGCGCGACAATTTTTACCATGGCGGGTATTACGGCGGGGCGGGCTGGTACGACAACCATTTTCGGCCATGGTGGCCTGGGGCGTACTATCCGGGCGCTGGATTCCTTGCGGGAATGACCTTCGCCAGCGCGGCATCCTGGTGTGGGTGCGGTGCGGTGCCGGTGCCCTACAACTACGGCACCACGGTGGTCTACCAAGACGACCAGGTGGTGGTCCAGGGGGAACCCGCGGGAACGCCCCAGGAGTATTCCCAGCAGGCTAGTGACCTGGCTGCGCAGGGTGAAAAGGCATCGGTTGGCAAGGATGAGCAGTGGCAATCGCTGGGTGTTTTTGCGATGGCCCGGGCGGATGAGAAAAACCCGAGCAACTTCATCCAGTTGGCACTCAACAAGGATGGGGTGGTGCGGGGCACCTATTACAACGCCGTGACGGACACCAACATGAAGATCTCGGGCCAACTGGACAAGAAGACCCAGCGGGTTGCCTGGACGGTGGACGGCAAAAAGAAGCCGGTTTACGAGGCGGGGCTGAACAACCTGACCCAGGACCAGACCACCATTTTGGTCCACCAGACGAATGACAAGGTGGAGCAGATGTTGCTGGTGCGGGTGAATGATCCCGATCAACCCGACCAGGAGGGTGGGCAAAACGGGGGCCCTGAAAAGAAGTCTGGGGACAAGGGAATGGGCGACTGACCCGCCGACTAGCAGGATTTTTTACCGGCCCGGGCGGACCCTGGTGGTTTGCCCGGGCTTTTTCGTGGAACAACAACTCCTCCCGGGTCTTTTGCTTTGGGTATAATGCCCCAACCATTTTCTGTTTTCACACCCTGGACGGAACAACACCCATGATTGGCAAACTTGCCCGCCCGTTGGCGGGAATTCTGCTTCTGGCCGGCCCGCTTTTGGCGCAGGAATCGAAGCCGGCTGGAAAGCCGGCCGAGGATCCCCTGGTGGGCCGGATGCGCGAGGCCGGCGAGGCCTACGAGCAGGCTTTCAACAAGAAGGATTTCAAGGCCCTGGGCAACCAGTGGACCGCCCAGGCGGAACTGAATGAGTCGGGCAAGACCTTGCGCGGGCGGGATTCGATCGTCCAGTTCGTGCGTGCGACCTTTGTGCGTGCGCCGCAGGCCCAGATGGATGTGCAGGTGGAGCAAGTGAGGCCGCTGGGGGAAAGCGCCACCCGGGTGTCCGGGAAAATCCGTGTTCGGGAAAATCCCGAGGGGAAGTGGTTCACCTCACGGTTCACCAGCCTGAGGGTGAAGGAGGGCGACACCTGGCGCATCGCCAGTTCGAGCGTGGAACCGATCTTCGAGGCGTCGCTGGACGACCTGGGCTGGCTGCAGGGCAAATGGCAGGCCGAGGTGACGGACGGGGAGGACCAGGGATTGGTGGTGACGGGGCGGATCCAGTCGATGCTGGGCGGCAATCTTTTGGTCTGCCACATGGTACGGAAGCCCAAGGAGGGC
>JAFMJU010000014.1 GCA_017853285.1 Gemmataceae bacterium | reverse complement strand
CCTCCAACACATAGTCGCGGGATTCATCGACATTTGGGTCGATCCGGTGGGTGGTCAGGTTCCAGGTTTTGGGTGTGAAACGCACACCGATGTCGCGGCTGACCTGCCCCACCCAGACCGGGCGGCCCTGGTGGCGGAAACGGGAGAGCCACAACCGCAGGTGCAACCTTTCGTTGATGGAGTGCCTGACGCGCTGCAGTGCCAGGTCGTGGGAACGACCAAACAGGTAGAGCGGGCTGACGGGGGAGTAGCGGTATTCGGTTCCAAGCAGGAAGGACCGGACTGTTTTCCAGGAGGTGCCCAACGTGATGGTTTCGGTCTCATCCCATCGGGCGGTGAAGGATTCCAGAAGTTCGGAAAATTGACCCACCACCACCAGGTTGACAGGGTCGCCCGTTCCGGTGCCCCGGGAATTGGTTGTGGTGCCCGGCAGATTCGCCAGCCTTGCGGCAAGTGTTTGCCCATCGGGACATTCCTCGATCGCCTGGGTGGAGGCGATACGGTCGAAGTCCCTTCTCAGGTAATCCGCGCGGATACCCGGGATGGGAACCGCGAAACTCAGTTCGCCGGCCGGAACCAGGTTTTCGGCAAGAAAGAAATCGTTTTTCAGCGCATCCGGTCGGCTGGCCAGGCCATATAGCCGGATTGGTATCACCTTGGTTCCGGCGTCAAACCGGGTGAAAACGAAACCCTGGACCGTTTCGCCTGGTTTGATCGGACTCAGGCGGAAGGCCTGGTCCTGGAATAAGCGATCCATCTTCCGGTTGGCCAGCCAGGCGGTCAACAGCTTGAGGGGCAGGATGAAAAGCAACATGGGCAACAGGAACCAACCGAGAAAACCAAGCGCCGACAATCGTTTCAGCAGTGAAAAATGATTGAGCCCGGCAGCCTCCAGTGGGGTGAAATATTCAGGATCTATGCCAACCAGTTGCAGGCGCAGTGGATTGGGGCTGTGGTTTTCCAACCGGATGTGCACCGGCTGGATCTTGCGGCGGGCGAGGGGAACCCCAAAAAGCGCGGCCGCTTCCTCCGCACTGGGAACCGAGACGGAAACCCGGCAAAGGTGCGTTACATCCTGCGTTTGCCCGCGGGCCAGGAAAGGACGGGAATCGGGCCGTGGCGAATAAACCGTGATGAACAGGCCTTGGATCCTTTGAGTCAGGGCCGTGAACATGAGAGGCCTCCGGGCGGCCCGGTTTTCACCCTTCAGTACCGCTGGGGGGATTGTAGGGGATGTTTGAATTCCCTAGTCTCTTTGGCAGGGGAACTGGACCCGGTTTTGACCTGAAATCGGCCCATTTTCGCCTGCCTGGAAGGCTTTTATCACTGAGGACATACCATGCTGAATCTTCGCACTTTTTGCGCCGCCATGGCGCTGGCTGTGGCTTTTTCCGCCGCTGGGCGGGCACAATCGAATTTCTCTTCGGCAACCATCGATTTGGGCGTGGTGGTGACCGACATTGATAAGTCATTGAAATTCTACACAGAGGCTCTGGGTTTCAAGGAGTTGCCCGGATTCAAGGTGCCTGCCGGGTTCGCAACCGAGGCGGGCCTCACAGATGGCAAGGAACTGGACATCAAGGTGTTGGTGCTCGGGGAGGGAGCTGGCGCCACCAAGCTGAAATTGATGCAAATCAAGGGGGCGAAACCGGCCCGCAGCAAGCAAGAGGTCATCGAGTCGCAAACCGGCTTCCGCTACCTCACCCTGATGGTGGCCGATACCACTGCCGCTGTGGAGCGTGCCACCAAGGCTGGCCACAAGGCGATCGCCAAGGGAACCTGCGCGATTCCCCAGGACATCGCTCCCGGCCAGTACCTGACCATTTACAAAGACCCCGATGGCAATTTTGTTGAGTTGGTGGGCCCCAAAAAGTAATCGTCGAGATAGACCGTGATTAAACGAGGGGCCCGCGAACCACACCGTTCGCGGGCCTCAAGCTTTATTTCAAGGTACGGCGGAGGGGATTGCCAGGCGTCTCAGGCGGTTCGCCTGTAGGAGCCAGGGGCGTCTTCCGGCCCTTCCTCATCCGCCTCTTCGTTGGATGGCTCCGGTCCTGAAAACTCGTCTAGAAAATGCTTCCATGCCACGGCACCCGAGGGTAGCAGGATTCCAGCGCGGTCCAGTTCCTCGGCGAGGGACTTGGATGTCTTGATGGCCTCCGGGTGGTCCTGCTCCATCCGGGCCAGAACTCCAGCCAGGGATTCGGGCAGTTGGCGCTGGTTTTCCCCGTTTGGTCCCGCCCACCAAATCTGGCCTATCCGGGCCAAATCGGTGATATCTCCGGTTGGGCCCCGGTCTACCCCCTCGGCATTGGCGGCCAGCCAAAGCGGGGTCGCATGACCTGTGAGACGCAGCAAACCCTCGCTTTTCAGCAGGAAATGGCGCGTGCCTAGATAGCCATGATGGAGCCCCGCCTGATGGAGATCCCTCAGGGCGATGACCGCCTGCAGGAACAGCCGGTACCAAACTGTGGCTGATCCTCCCATGGAAGGCCATGATTCGAAGGAGGTGCCTGTCCATTCCTCCTGGATCACACACGGCAAACCATTCAGGTCGGTGACTTCCAGGTTGGCAATCAAATGCTCCGAATCCAGGCGGGCGCAAGCCTCATTCCTGGCTCGATAGTCGGCGGCTTTCGCGGAATTACCGGCCTCACCCGGGGTGAGAATGCGGAGGATACTCGACCGCTTTGAAACGGGATCGAAAACGCGGAAAACCAATTCCCGGTCCAGTTGGCCTGAATCCGCGCCGGGTATATCCAAAATAAACCAGCGCCCCAAAACCAAATCATTGGCGCAACCTAGGCCCATGGTGGCGATCTGGTTGGTGGTGAAAACCTCCAGACGGGTAAGGATATCCTCCAGGGCCACCCCGCGTCGGTTTGCCAAACGGGTGAAGGGAGCCAGCAAATGCGGGGTGGCGATCCCCTGTTCCAGCAACTTGCGGGCGAAGCCATGGCGGTGGGAGTGGTCCTCCGCCAAGGAGTCTGCCGGGGAGGAATGTGCCGAGTTCTCTTCTATCTTCTGGGCCGCATTTTGCAGGCGCTCGTGGCACCAGTGGCGAAAGGCTTCCAGTTGCAATTCGTCCGGTGGTGGCAGGAAATTTTCCAGGTCTTCCCCAGGTTCATAGGCGGTGGTTTCTTCGAGTCTGCGGAGGGTTTCGGATACCGATTCAAAGGTCTCCTCACCCATGGAATGAATGGAGAGGGCGTTTTGGTTTGAACCCAAAGACTCCTGACCCGTTTCAGCGATTACGCTTTCCATAAAGGGGGGTAAGGGCGCCAAATCTGTTTCGGTCACTTGCTCGTGGACTGAAACGGCCTCAACAATCGATTCCGAAGGGGCCTGATTGGTTTGATTGGCGGCGAGTTGGTTCCAAAGCGAGGTGATTTGGGCGTTCATCTCGGCTGAATCAGCCAGGGCTTCCTGGCTCGAGGAGGAACTGCCTTGGTGTGTCCATTCGTTGGTTTTTGGAGGCGAGACGGTTTCAGGGTGTGGGGTTTCCACCAACGCGGGGACCGGGGTTGGCGCTTCGGGTTTGGTAGTTGCCTCGTGTAAAAGTTGGGATTCGAGTTTTTTGGTGTGTTCGACCTCGAGTTGGAGGCGGTAGGCCTCGAGCGAGGCGGCTTGGGTCGCAAGCGCTTTTCGCGCCAATTCCAGATTTCCCAATCCCTCGTGCCATTCATTACGGGTAATACGGTCGGTCTGGTGGAATTGCGCCCATGCCGATTCCAAGTCCACCTGCCCCTTGCGCAGCAGTTCCTCGCGGAGGGCCAGTTGGGTTTCCCATTGCTGCAGCCGGACTTTTTCCAGGGCGCAGGCTTCGGCCTCTGCCCTGGCGGTTTGGATCCGTTCCTCCAGTTCGCGCCATTTGGGGTCGCCAGGGCCGATCTGGCCCGAATCAGCGGAAATGGGCGTAACCTGCTGGGGTTGCACCTCCGGAGCCACGGGCGGTGGGCCCCAGCTTTGGGATGAAAACAAGGCTGTTTCACGCAATTCGAGCGAGCGCTGCCACCTTCGCAGCCAACTGATTTTCTTTTTGGGCCTTTTCGATTCCGTCACCTCCGATTGGAGTGCGGGTGAGGAGGCTGGTGGCACGGCGTGTTGTATGGGCAGGTAGCTTTCGCCCTGGGCAATCACGGGAGGCTGCAATTGGGTCGAAGCGTTCAAAACCCCCAAAAACAGGGAGCCGATCTGGACTTTATTGCCTGCCGATAGGATTCCTCCCTGCCATTCCTTACCGCCATGGCGGATTTCCAAAAGGGGAGCCATTGGCCTGATTCTGGCCGACAACTGCGTCCCTTCCATGGCCGGAAATACCGTCAACAGAACGGGTGGAAATTCACTGGGTAGCCTGATGTCGCAACCCAGGGCGCTTCCGAGGACCAAACCGGTGGAGGGCATCCGCCAAATCATGGCGGGATTTCCCGGCACCTCGATCAGGAGCCGCAGTGCAGATTCATCGGTCAAAGGCGCTGAACCGTTCATGGTGTGCCAAGCGGAATGGAATGCGGGCCAAGTGCGGCCGACCAAACCATATGGGGCACGGAAAAGGAAGATCAGTTGGGTTGCAGGTGTGCCAAATTGCCCAGATTTAATCAGGTTTGCAGGTCAGCCTCGTTATCCAATCCTTCCAAATTGCCTCTCCAGTTCTTGCTTGGAAAACACCAATGCAGTTGGGCGCCCATGGGGACAATGGTGGGTGTCTTTGGCAAGATGGCGCATTTCCAGCAGGGCTTCCATCAATTCTGGGCTCAATCGTTCACCGGCACGAACGGCGGAATGGCAGGCCATAAGGCTCATCACTTCCTGAAGCAATTGGTCCCGGCTGGGAGGTTGTGATTTTGAGGTGATTTGCTGAACCGCGGAAAGCAGGCAGGGGACGATCGGGCGTTTTTCCAGAATCGCAGGATAACTCTGGATGGCCCAGGTGGCCCCGCCAAAGTGAGCCAGGTCGAACCCAAGTTCGAGCAGTGAATCGCGGTGCTGCTCCACCGCGCCGGCTTGCTCAGGGGAAAGCTCCACCAATTCAGGAAGCAGAAGACCCTGGGTGGGCAACTTGCCGGTCAGCAAACGACGTTTGATCTGCTCGTAAATCACCCGTTCATGCAGGGCGTGTTGATCAATGACGAGGAGCCCCTCCTCGGTCTCGGCAAGCAGGAAGCTGTTATAGATTTGCAGAATCCGGTTGGATTCCGAAGTCGGGGGGCCAAGTTGGTTTGTTTCCGCCGGCGGCGGTTCTGGTCCAGTGGTGGAAATCGGGCGGGATGGAGGTTGTGGATTCCGGGCCTCGACACTTTGGGTGTTGGTCACCAAGGGGTGGGCATTTTTGGAAGCCGGCCCCGGTTCCACTAGAAAGCTTGCCGGAGAATCAGCCTTGGCGGCGGCGGAAGTTGTCGGGGTGGACCGGGAGGGTTCTGGGAAGGGCAGTCGGGGTGGGGGCGGCGGGGGGGGCTGAAGGGCGAATGGCGCTGTGGGTGCGAAAGGATTCTGTTTAGGGACAGTCAGCCGGGTGGTTAGATTTTCACGGTCCATGCGGTCGCGGAGTGACCGGAACACCAGGTGGTGGACCGCGGAGGGGTCCCGGAACCGTACCTCCGCCTTGGCCGGATGCACATTCACATCCACATCTTCCGGTGGGATTTGCAAATGCAAAAAGACCACCGGTTGCCGGCCAACCATGATCAGGCCGCGGTAGGCTTCCTGGACCGCGTGGGTGAGTGAGCGGTCCTTCAGGAAGCGGCCGTTCAGGAAAAGGTACTGCATGCGGGCGGTCGCGCGTTCGACGGAAGGATCGGCTATCAATCCCGTCAAGCTGGCGACCCCCCTTTTGGTATCCACCGCGTGCAGTTGGTTCGCCACATCCTGACCGAACAGCCTTGAAACCCTGTCCAGGAGGGGAAGGTCGCCCGGGATTTCATGGAGGGATTTTTTGCCGCTTTTGTAGCTAAGGTGGGGGCGTTTTTCGGCGGGAATCGCCGCGATCGCCAGGGCGAAACGATTGAACACCTCGTTCAGTTGAGCCATTTCGGCGGCCTGACTTTTCAAAAACCTCCGGCGGACGGGGGCGTTGTAAAACAGGTGACGCACCTCCACCCGGGTGCCCGGGGAACCGGCCCAAGGCTCCATTGCGCAAGGAACTCCACCCTCGCATTGGATCCGGCCGCCGATTCCAAGGCCGGGAGGATGTGACTCGAGGCTAAGTCTTGAGACGCTGGCTATGGAGGCAAGCGCCTCGCCCCGAAAGCCCATGCTGGTGATATGTTCCAACTCGCCAGCATGGTGCAGTTTGCTGGTCGCATGGCTGGCAAGGGCCAGGGGAAGGTCGTCCGGCAGAATTCCCGTGCCGTTGTCCACCACGAGGATGCGGTCGATACCGCCCTGATCCACTTCGATGGAGATTCGTGTCGCACCCGAGTCGAGAGCGTTGTCGAGCAATTCACGCAGGACGCTGGCTGGCCGCTCCACCACCTCGCCGGCGGCGATTTGGCTGACGGTGACGGGATCCAGGGGGCGAATTCGGGGAGGTTCCCGTTCGGGCGCCTCTGCCATCAGGAGTCCTCCCCGGTTTCGGGAGAATCATCCGCCCCGCCGCCTGCAAGTCGCTTCAGCTTTCGTTCCAGGGTCTTGGAGGTCAGGCCGAGTTCCTTTGCCGCGAGGTTGATATCCCCTGAATTTCGGTCCATCGATTCCTTGATTTTGTCCTGCAGCTTCCAGTCCTGGATCACCCGGTAAAGGGTCCTTTCGCCGATCCCCAACAGTTTCGCGGCCTCCTCCCGATTGCCGGTGGTGAGTTCCAGGGCCTGTTCGATGTAGTACCGTTCCACCTCCGCCAGGGGGCGGCCAACCAAGGAGGAGGTGCCCCGCGCGGGCGCCGCCCGGGTGGCTTCAGAGGCCAGGCCGGGCAGGAAATCCTCGTCTTGCACATCGTTCACATCGAGGATTCCGTCGTTGTCCAGCACCACCAGGCTTTCAATGAAATTACGCAATTCTCGGACATTGCCCGGCCAGTCATAGGCCGACATGGCCCGGCGCAAAGGGTCTGAAACGGCAGAAACTTTTTTGCCGTGCTGCTGGTTGAATTCCTTGATGAAATGGGCGGTCAGTAGGGGGATATCCTCGCGTCGTTGGCGCAGTGCCGGCAACTTGACCTTCAGTCGATTGAGGCGGAAATACAAGTCTTGCCTGAAATTGCCGGCAGCCACGGCAGCCTCCAGGTCGCGGTGGGTGGCTGAAACCAGTCGAACATTCACCTTGATGGGTTCGTTGCTACCGATCCTGATCACCTCGTTGCTTTCCAGCACCCGCAACAGCTTGGCCTGAAGGGGCAGGGGCATATCTCCCACCTCGTCCAAAAAAAGCGTGCCGCCATTTGCGTGCTCAAACCTGCCTTTTCTGATCCGCTCCGCTCCGGTGAACGCGCCGGATTCGTGCCCGAACAACTCGTCGTCCAGCAGATTCTCGTTGAGCGCGGTGCAGTTGAGGGCCACGAATGGCTTGTTTTTGCGTGGGCTGTTGGTGTGGATGGCTTTGGCTGCCAGCTCCTTTCCTGTTCCGGTTTCACCCTGGATCAAGACAGTGGCGCTGGTGGGTGCGATGCTTTGCAGGCGGGCGATCACATCGTGCATTTTTTGGCTGTTGCCAACCACGCCCTCAAACCCGAACTTCTCATCGATCTGACGCTGGAGATCGCGGTTTGCACGGAAAAGCCTGCGGCGCTCGGCCGCTTTTTCCACCAGGACACGCAATTCCGCCATATCGAGGGGTTTGGTCAGGTAATTGGAGGCCCCGTGCTTGATCGCCTCGACCGCGGTTTTCACATCCCCGTGACCGGTAATGACCAGAACCTCGCAGTCCGGTTGAACCTGGCGGGCTTTTTTCAGGATTTCCATGCCACCCAAGTCACCCATCCGCAGGTCGGTGAGAATGATGTCAAAGTCTTCCTGGTCAATTTGCCGGCTTCCGGCATTGCCGCTGGTGGCGAGGGTTATTTCGTATGCCTGCCGTTCCAGTGCTTCCCCCACCACTTCAGCGTGGGATTTTTCGTCATCCACTATCAGGACACGGATGCCCTCGCCCGGGCCTGCAACGGAACCGTTGGTTTGCATGAAAATTCAAAGCCACCGTGTTTCGGGGTATTTGATCCGGTCCACAAGGTTGGACCCTGTCCCCAAGCTCCATTGGGTGGCTTTTGACTGCCAACCCGACAGCCTGCAAGGGGGCGATGGTTACATGCTATCAATTCTAAGCTCGGGTAGTAGGTAAAAATGCCTTTTTGGCAGGCAACGGGTTGCCCAGGCTGAATCTTCTGAAGCAATACCCCGTGGTGTTCCGATCGAACCTGTGTAGGGATTGCCCCAAAGGTGACGCGCCTTTTCTTGACCCGGGCGGTGCACCAGCCCCGGAGGCCCTGTGACTGCCATTCCAGTAACGGTGGCGAAAAGCACTGAGGACCGACTTGGCTTCATTCGCCAAGCGGTGGACCGCTTTGCCCGGGGATCGGCGAACCTCCAATCTGAGTTGGCTGAAATCGTAGATAAAACCGGCCGTTTGGGTGGTCCACTAGCATGGTTGCGCGGCCAGGTGAACGAACAGCAAGGCGCCCAGCGAGCCACCTCCGGAATGCTTTCCGGCATTGGGGCCAGTGGTTTGGAGGCGACGCTGCCGGTATTGCCTAGCCACGGGGGCACATCCGAGGTTCGGCTGCCGGTGAGCCGTTTGGATGAAACGGTCCGCCCGACCCTGGAGCGGGCATTGGAGCAATCGAGAGCCCTGGCTGCTTTGGATTCGGGGGCCTGGGCTCTCCCGGGTGAGGAAACGCCTGTCCTGGCTGCAGGGTTGGTCCAAGTGCAGGCGATTTTCGGGCAACTGATTCACTCCCTACTGTCCATGCCATCCGACCGGGATCGCCAAATCCATTGGGCCGAAGGAACCAGGGCCTTTTTGGATCAGGTGGAGGGCAAATTAGCCCTGTTGGTTCAACGAAGCCGTGAATTGACCCGTGAAACCGCGCTCCGGGCGGATTGGTTTTCCTGGGTGCGTGAGGTGGTTCGGGCTGGGATCAATAACGAAAAACCCGCCTCCAACTTGGTGGATCGACTTGATTGCCTTGTTAGGGAAATGGCTGAAACCGGCCATTTGGGAGTGGATCTGGCAAAAGTATGGTGGCAGCCGGTCCCGGGTGAAAAGGCTCCGGAGGTCTGGGTTGCAGCGGATGGCTGGAACCTTGCCTGGACGGCGGCTGAAGTGGCCAGGTTGGAGGGGGTGGGGCCCCAGGCGTTGAGCGCCTCGGAAACCCTTCATTCCTGCCTGCTTCACGATATTGGCATGGCCTTTCTCCCGGGCGACCTTTGGATTACCGAGGCCCGTTTGGCTGGGGAACAACGCAAGGCCCTGGAGGCCCACGCCAGCCGAGGTGAGGCTTTGGTGGCACAACTGATGCCGGAAAGGCATGGGTTGCGCAAAGCGGTTCTGTGGCACCATGAGCGGGCCGATGGCACGGGGTACCCCGATGGGCATAAGGGGCCAGAGCTTTCACCCCTTTCAGGTTGGTTGGCTGTTTTGGATGTGTACGCCGGATTGCAGATGGATCGGGCCCACCGTCCTGCGGTTTCTCCGGTGGATGCCTGGCGGACGGTGCATGCCTGGGCTCGACAGGGACTGTTGGAATCGTCCGAGGCTGCCCGCTTGAATTTGTTGGGGCCCTTGCCCATCGGAACCCTGATCAAGATGGCGGATGGGGCTTTGGCGTTATCGGCTGGGTGCGTGAGCCAGGCGGATGTCTCGAGTGCCTGGGTGGTTCCCCTGACAAATTCCGCAGGGCAACCTTTGGCAGTGCCCCAAAGTCCAAAAACCATCGATCCTCGGACTGTCGGCGGGATCGGCCGTAGTGATGTCATGGCATATCACGGGCTAGATAGGAAGGCGTTGCTTCGGGAAACCTGCCCCTGGCTTGGATAAGTATGAACCTAAGCGATTGAAGGGTAATGTGTTAGGAGATCTGTCCTGGTATTGGAGGGCAACCCGCCACCCCTTGATGGGGCTGGTGTTGGTGGCTCCGTTGCTGATTTTTTATGAAGTGGGAACCTTGGCCAGGGTGGGAGGGGATGAGGGGCAAAGCCTTCGCAATGGCGCGGATGCCTGGGTCCGGGATTGGTGCGAGCAATTTGGCAATGGGGGGAATCTTATACCCCCCCTGTTGATGGTGGTTTGGTTGTTCCTGGCCACCCTGAGGCGATGGGACACCCGGCCTGACCGAGTGATTTCCACCAGTTTGGGCATGGTCTTGGAAAGTTTGGCCCTGGCTCTGACCCTCTGGCTTTTTAGCCGTTTGTGGCCTGATCTACTGAAACACTATGGCTGGGAATTACAGGTCAAGGCGTCCGGGAATCCGGTCGGATTGCACCAGGGGGATCCGTTTCGGGCCGCATTGCCCCTTGTGGGTGCGGGTTTGTACGAGGAGTTCCTGTTCCGGTTGGTTTCTCTGACGGTCCTGATCAGCCTTCTGGGCTTTATGGGGATCGACGCGTTTACCGGGTTTTTCATGGCTTCCTTGCTATCAGCGTGGTTTTTCGCGGCGGCCCACCATTGGGGGGCCAATGCGCCACCCTACGATGGGCGGGTTTTTTCCTTTCGGTTCGCCGCCGGCTTGGTTTTCAGTGGTGTGTTGGCCTGGCGAGGATTCGGAATCGCGGTGGGCGGACACACTCTCTATAACTTGCTAGTTGGATTGCCTGGAACTTGGAACCACGCTTGAAAGCCCCCATTTCATTCCTACAGTAATCGCAACGCATCCAGTGAAGGATCCGGGATGGATTCCGGCAGGGATCCCCGGCCTGTCACTTGGGAGGAGCCCATGCAGCCAGTGCCTTTTAAAATGCCGCTCGAATGCGATTTTTCGCTCGATGCCTATTACCCGGTGCTGATTTTTCTGGCGATCGTGATCGGGTTGGCCTCGGTGATCATGGTCATAGCCCATGTTTTGAACCCAAAGCGCGCAACCCCTGTTAAACAAATGCCTTACGAATCGGGGATGGACCCGATCGGCGATGCCCGTGGCAAGTTTGATGTACGCTTTTATCTGGTGGCCATCCTGTTCCTGGTTTTTGATGTGGAATTGCTGTTCATGTACCCATGGGCGGTGGCAACCCAAGGTGAAACCCCGGTGATTGTCGGGGCGCTGAGAACCGTGATCTTCTGGGAAATGCTGGTTTTTGTAGGCACCCTGCTGCTGGCCTGGGCCGTCGCATGGCGCAAGGGGGTATTTCAATGGAGGTGAGCCTGCCGGAAGACGGCTTTCTGGTGACCAAACTGGACGAGGTCGCCAACTGGTGCCGGAAAAACAGCCTTTGGCCCATGGCTTTCGCCACCGCCTGCTGCGGAATCGAGGTGATGGCAACTGGAGCCTCCCGGCATGACATCGCCCGGTTTGGGGCGGAGGCCTTCCGGTTTAGCCCCCGCCAATGCGACCTGATGATTGTCGCCGGGCGGGTGGTCATGAAGATGTTACCTGTGCTTCAGCGCATCTGGATGCAGATGCCCGAGCCGAAGTGGTGCATCTCGATGGGGGCCTGCGCCTCATCCGGCGGGGTGTTTGACACTTATGCCGTGGTGCAGGGGATTGATCGATTTTTGCCGGTCGATGTCTATATTCCCGGCTGCCCTCCTCGCCCGGAACAACTGATCCAGGCTGTGCTGGACTTGCAGGACAAAGTCCAGAAAACGGGAACATTCAACGCCCGCGAATTCAAGAGCCGCACCCGGCCTGAGGGGCCGCGACCCCTCGCGATGCAGTTGGACATGGCCGACCAGATGGTTGCGCCAGCCAACTACCGGACCGCCACCCGGTCTTGGTCGGTGGTTCCCGAAGTCGGCAACCACGCCGGGGAGTCGGGGCGATGAGCGAGGGTACGGTCGCCGGACACACGCTTTTTTCCGACCCGGCGGTGGAATCCATCGTCAGTGGACTGGAAAAAGCGTTGGGAGTGCCTGGCGGAGGGTTGAAGCGATCCAGCTTCCGGGACAATCACCGTGTATGGGTGGAACCCGCCCGGCTTGCCAGTGCCCTGAAGCACCTGCGTGAAGCCGGCATGGACCTGCTGATTGATTTGTCGGCGGCCGATTACCTTGGTTACCAGGACGCGGAACACCGTTACGGTGTGTGGTACATCCTGGAAAACACTTCCACCGGCACTCGGATCATGGTTCGTTCATGGGCTGACGACCCTTCCCCTTGCCTGCCCAGCGCCTTTGATATCTGGCGCGGTTCCGACTGGATGGAGCGCGAGGTCTACGACCTGCTCGGCATCCAGTTCACGGGCCATCCCGACCTGCGCCGCATCCTGATGCCTGACGAATTCGCCGGCCACCCCCTGAGGAAGGATTACCCC
Organism: Gemmataceae bacterium; assembly: GCA_017853285.1. Classification (GTDB taxonomy): domain Bacteria; phylum Planctomycetota; class Planctomycetia; order Gemmatales; family Gemmataceae; genus UBA6894. The sequence continues at coordinate 5,967 of JAFMJU010000014.1, read as the reverse complement.
CTCCGCGGGATGGGGGAACGGCACCATTTCGTGCCTTTGGCGCGCGACGAATCCTGAGGAACGCCCCGACCATGCCATTGAAATTGGCCGATGCGATCGCCGCGCCCGATGTCGAGGAGCGCGAGTGCCTGTGGACCTTGAATTTCGGTCCCCAGCATCCCGCCACCCACACAACCCTGCGCCTGGTCTTAAACTTGGACGGGGAAGTGATCCTGAAGGCAACTCCGGACATCGGTTTTCTGCACTCGGGTTTCGAGAAGCTGGGCGAGCATCTGGATTTCAACCAGTATGTGACCATCGTTGACCGGATGAACTACATCTCCCCGGTCGCCAACGAGATCGCCTGGCACCAGACGGTGGAGTCTCTCCTTGGCATAGACCTGACGCCGCGTTGCAAGATGATCCGGGTCATCTTCGCCGAGTTGATGCGTATCCACGACCACCTGTTGTGCTGCGGAGCCGCGGCCCTTGATCTCGGGGCGTTCACGGCCTTCCTGTACGCCTTCAACCAGCGCGAATTGATCAACGAGATCAACGAGTGGGCCTCCGGTCAGCGATTCCATCCCAGCTACACGCGGGTGGGCGGCCTGCAGCGGGATGTGGACGACGCCTGGATCGGGAAAGTGCGCGGTTTCATGGATGGTTTCATCGCTGCCCACAACGATGTGACCAAGTTGTTGAACCGCAACCGGATCTTCCTGGACCGTTGCCGCGGAGTGGGCGTCTTAACCAAAGAAGAGGCCATCAACCGGTCGGCTACCGGACCGGTTGCCAGGGCATCCGGTGTCCAGCGCGACCTGCGTCGCTTGAGGCCCTACCTCGCCTACGACGCCATCGACTTTGATGTCGTGTGCGCGGAGGAGGGGGACTGCCTGGCCCGCTATCTGGTTCGGATGGAGGAGATGCTGGAGAGCTGGAAGATCATCCATTGGGCGATTGAGAATCTTCCCGGCGGTCCGGTGAATTCTGAGATCGACGGCCGGATGGTGCTTCCTAACCAGCTATCGGTCTACCGAAGCATCGAGGGGCTTATCCACCATTTCGAGTTGAACATGACCAACCGGAAATGGAAGCCTCCCGTGGAAGAGCTTTACACCGCCACCGAAAGCCCGAACGGTGAGTTGGGTTTCCACATCGTTTCCGATGGTGGTCCGTGCGCCTGGCGGGTTCGTACCCGTCCCCCGTCCTTCATTCACTTTTCATTGTTCCCCCACTTGGCCGAGGGGCACGCCGTGGGCGATGTCGCGGCCATCCTGGGCAGCCTGAACATCATTGCCGCGGAGCTGGACAGATGAGCCATCACCACGGAAGCGGCCAAATTTCGCCACTGGCGGCCCATGTGCCCGCTGGTCCGCTACCCGCGGATATCCGCGAGGCGATCGTGTCGCTTTTGACGAGATATCCCAGCAAACAGGCAGTGACACTGCCAGCCCTGCACCTGACACAAGACAGGTTGCGGTGCGTGCCTCCCTGGGCGGTGAAAGAAATCGCCGATATCCTCGATTTATCCCCGGCCGAGGTGCACGACACTCTCAGTTTCTACGGTTTTTTCCGCCCGGCCTCGGATCCACTTGGCAAAAAGCGACTTTGGATTTGCCGAAGTCTGGCCTGCGCCCTGCGTGGCGCGGACCAGATTCTGGATCAGACCGCCCACAAGCTGGGTGTGGAGGTTGGAGGGACCACCGCCGACGGGGCGATCACCCTGGAATTGGCGGAGTGCCTGGGTGCCTGCGAGGGCGCACCGGCCTGCATGGTGGACGATGAGCATGTCCACAACATCGACCAGGATGGGAAATTAGACCGACTGGTGGAAAGTTTGCGGAAGGGCTGAGATTTAGGCTCCCTGGCTTTGGATGTCCCCGGCTGTGCCGGGCCGGCTGAATGGATCGGAGTGGACGGATGGCTGCCTTTGAACCGGTGCTGCTGCGAAGGCTCAACCGGCCGGAATGCAAGACCCTGACAGGGTACCGCGCCGATGGCGGTTACCGGACGCTGGAACGGGCCCTCAAGGAAATGAGCCCCGACCAGGTGACCACGGTGGTGAAGGACTCGGGCCTTCGCGGTCGTGGGGGCGCCGGATTTCCTACCGGGTTGAAATGGACCTTCCTGCCCAAGGGGCATCCCGGCCCGATATATCTGTGTGTCAACTGCGATGAGAGCGAGCCCTGCACATTCAACAACCGTTACCTGATCGAGTGCGACCCGCATCAGGTGCTGGAGGGGATCATTCTCGCCAGCTACGCGATCAGGGCCACAACCGCCTACTTCTATGTCCGTTACGAGTACGGCAGCGGCACGCGCACGATGCAGCGCGCCATTGATGAGTTGTACGCCGCCGGCATGCTGGGCAAGAACATCCTCGGTTCGGAATACAGCCTCGATGTGGTGGTTCACCGGGGGGCGGCCGCCTATATCTGCGGCGAGGAGACCGGGCTGATCGAATCCCTCGAGGGAAAACGGGCCTGGCCCCGCATCAAGCCGCCTTTCCCGGCAATCGAGGGGGCCTTCCGCAAACCGACCATCGTCAACAACCCCGAAACTCTCGCCAATGTGGTGAATATCGTCGAGCGTGGCGGTGAATGGTTCAAGTCATTGGGTGTGCCCCCCGACCCGAAAAATCCCCGTGATGCGGGCAGTTTTGGCAGCAAGCTTTATTGCATTTCCGGCCATGTGAACAAACCAGGAATTGTCGAACTCCCGATGGGGGTCACACTCCGCGAGTTGCTGGAGGTTCACGGTGGCGGCGTGTGGAAGGGGCGGAAGGCCAAGGGCGCCATACCCGGTGGCAACAGCATGGGGTTCTGCACCGAGGCCGAATTCGATATCCCCCTCGATTTCAATGGTCCCGGGAAAGTCGGGTGCCTTGGCCTCGGAACCGCCGCGGTGACCGTGTTCGACGAGACCACCAGCATCGTGGATGTGCTGCATAATTTGTGCCGGTTTTTCGCCCACGAATCTTGCGGGCAATGCACACCCTGCCGCGAGGGGACCGCTTGGATGCTCAAGATCGTCGAGCGGATCAAAAGGGGCCAGGGCAGGCTGGAGGATCTTTCCATCCTCGAGGAGGTCGCGGACAAGATCGGGATCATGCCGGGCACGACGATTTGCGGCTTGGCGGATGGTGCTGGATGGCCGGTGAAAACAGCCATTCGCAAGTTCCGTGACGAATTCAAGACCTACCTCCGCGAGGGGCCGGGCAAGGGGCCGAGCCCCGGCATGCGGCTCCAGATGGCCGGGGGACACTAGGCGCTGGAGGAATGGGCTCCGGGTTGCGGTTGGTGGAATTGGCCTGGCTGACGGGCCTGAGGAACATTCGATGGCAACGGTGTATGTGAACGACAAGGCCGTGGATATCGGCGATGAGCGCCTGAATTGCGTTCAGGCCGCCGAGCGCGCGGGTGTCACCATCCCCCACTATTGCTGGCACGCCGCCCTGAGCGTGGTGGCCAGTTGCCGCATGTGCCTGGTGGAGGTGGGCGAACGGAAGGTGGACGAGAAGGGGGAAGTGTCCACCGTGATGCAGCCGAAGGTGGTTCCCGGTTGCCAGACCCCTGTCAAGGACGGCACGGTGATCCGCACCGCGGACGCGAAATCCAAGGACGCCCAGCAACGGACCCTGGAAAGCCTGCTGCTGAACCACCCGCTCGATTGCCCGGTGTGCGACAAGGCTGGTGAGTGCCTCCTGCAGGATTACAGTTTCCAGTTCGGCAAGGCCGAAAGCCGGATGGTGGACGAAAAGAAAACCCCGCCCAACAAACCCGATATCGGGACCCATGTCGGCCTGTTCACTGACCGTTGCATCATGTGTAGCCGGTGTGTCCGATTCACGCGGGAGGTTTCCGGAACCGCCGAGCTCCATGTCGTGAACCGCGGCACCCATGCAGAGATCGATGTTTTTGAGGGACACCCGCTCGACAACAAGCTGTCGCTCAATGTGGTGGATCTGTGCCCTGTGGGGGCCCTGGCGAGCAAGGATTTCCTATATTCCCAGCGTGTCTGGAACCTGAAATCCGCCAACGGTGTCTGCGGCGGATGTTCGACGGGGTGCTCCACCCATGTCGACTCCAACAAAGATATCGTTTATCGGTTGCGTCCGCGTTTCAATCCCAGGGCCCAGGGGCACTTCATGTGCGACGAGGGCCGCCTTGGGTACCACCATGTGAATGATCCCGCCAGGCTGCGCCAGTACCTGGTGCGCGGGGAGAACGGCACCAGGGCGGTGGAATGGTCGGAGGCCGCGGGGGTCTGCCGGGAAAAACTGGGTGCCGCGGCATCCCGCGACCCGGGCAGGGTTTGGATTGTTTTCTCGCCTTCCATGACGGTCGAGGAGGCCTGGTTGCTGGCGAATTACGCCCGGCAGTTGAGCCCGTTCGTGAAACTGGCGATGGGTCCCGTGACGGTCTCCGGCGCGGACGACACCTATCCCAAGGACCGCAAGGGGCGGCCGGAGGCGAAGGTGAAATTCACCATCCGGGCTGAAAAGGCCTCCAATGCGCGTGGTGTCCGGGGTGTGTTGGCCCATTTCCAGAAAGACAGGCTCGATTACCAGCATTTCCTCCAGGCCGCCCGGGGTGGCCAGGTGGATGCCTGCCTCATCAGCCAGGGCCAGTCTCCCGCGATTTACAAGCCCGGGGTGGAGGAGGGGGACGCGTTGGCCTCGGTGGGCTTTGTGGCGGTCCAGGAGATGTTTGCTTCTTCCTTGACTGACCGGGCCCATGTGGTGATTCCCGCCTCCGCATTCAGCGAGGTGGATGGGACCTTGGTCAACCATGCCGGTTTGGCGCAGGCCAAGCGGGCTTCCTGCGCTCCCTGGCGTGGCACGCGCACGGATGGACAGTTTTACCTCGAGCTGCTGGAGCGCAAGGGCTTGGTCCATGCCGGGAACCTTCGCAAGGAAATCGCGAAGGTTATTCCGGCTTTCAAGCCCCTGGAATCGGGTGACCTTGGCGAGTACGGGGTGTATTGCGAAAAGCTGAAGGATCCGGCCTGAGCACGGTTTTGCCGGTGATTCTTCCAACGGGTTAACGGATTGCGAGAAGGCGAACATGGACTGGAACGCGCTCATTCCCCTGCTGGTGACCTTGATCACCATCGCCGTCATCCTGGGCGGCGTTCTGGGTGGCGTCGCCTATTTGACCTTGCTGGAGAGAAAAGTCTCCGCGTGGGTTCAGGATCGTCATGGGCCCAATCGTGTGGGATTTGATTTCGGTCAATCGTGGCTTTGGTTTCTGAGGAAAATGGGTGGCCTAGGCCAGCCCCTGGCGGACGGCGCGAAATTTATCCTGAAAGAAGAAATCATCCCGGGGCATGTCGACAAGGTCTTTTACCTCCTTGCCCCCATGGTGGCTATGGGGACCGCCTTGTTCGCGATGGCGGTGGTGAGTGTCGGGGACACGCCCGCGCCACCCGCTCTGATCGCGGTCAAGCCTGTCGCGGGGCAGGAAAAGACGGGTGTGGACACCTTGGCCTTTCCCTTCAGCGTGGAGGAGGCCCGGCGACTTGAGCGGTCTGGTGAGCTGAATTCATTCCAGCAAAAGGCCGCCGAATACAAGTCCCGCTGGAAGTTCGCGATCGCACCCGGGGTGGACATCGGGTTTCTTTTTGTGTTCGCGGTGGGCAGCCTGGCGGTTTATGGAATTGTCCTGGGTGGTTGGTCCAGCAACAACAAATACAGCCTGCTGGGATCCCTCCGCTCCAGCGCCCAAATGATCAGCTATGAGATTCCGATGGGGCTCTCCATCCTCGGGGTGCTGATTCTGGTGGGCTCCCTCAACTTGGAAAGGATTGTCGACTGGCAGGCGAGGCATGGCTGGCTCGGCATTTACCAACCCACCGCCTTTCTTCTTTTTCTGACCGCCATCTTCGCCGAATGCAATCGCCTGCCCTTCGATCTGCCTGAATGCGAGCAGGAATTGGTGGGCGGGTACCACACAGAGTACAGCGCGATGAAATTCGCGATGTTTTTCC
>JAFMJU010000361.1 GCA_017853285.1 Gemmataceae bacterium | reverse complement strand
GGCGCGGAGGGGTTGATATTGGTGGTCTGGGGGAACGCCGACCTTTCACTGCGCGAGCAAACAGGGAGCCTTGCCGCGCGTTTGGCCGAACTTTCGGATGGGGCGATAATCGCCGCTGGACGGAGATGGGATGTCGGTGCTTGGTTGGCGGCCGGGTTCCCACTTCAGGAAGTTTAGGGGGCCTTCACGGCGGGGGAGTGCCCCTCCAGGACCAGGCGTATTTCAAGCTTTGCGCCCTGGGAACCTGTCTTGATGGATTGGGGCCAAGCCAGAGCTTTCCAGCCGGATTCGAGGGGAAGCACCTTCACCGAATCCTGGGAATCATTGGATAAAGGCTTGCCACCTGGGTGAACGAGGAGCACCGGTGGGTGCTTGTCGAGAATTTTTTTTCCCCGGTTGAAGATTTCCTCGAGCGGCAAAGGTTTTTTCCAGTCAGGATCAGCGGCGGGGACCAGCATGGCAAAGTGCGGGCCGGGGGCTGTGTCGTTGTGGTCATCGCTGACGGGTTGGCTGACCAGTCTAAGTGAATAAATCCCAGCGGGAATCTCGCGATTCCGGAAGTCGGTAAAGGGCTTGATCACCTCCAGCCAACCCAGGGATTGGTTGGTTTCCAGTTCTGATAGTGTCAGGCCGTTGGCCACCTGTTCCGGTTCGGCCTGGGCGCGCCAATGGGCCAAAGGCCACCACCTGATTTCGGTAGCCTTGTTCGCGCCAACCCACGCGAAACCGGATGGGCCAAGTTCGGCCCGGGCTTCAGACGGAATGACACCGGGAGCAGCCTGGCCATATTTTTCAGCGGTTTGCGAGAAGGCCAACCAAAGGAGAAAAGGCAGCATCAGATTTCCACTCCCTCAGTTCTCCAAACAGGGGTTTGGGGTCGCCTGGCCCACCGTAATTTTGCAGACCGTGACCGGGGGTTGGCGGTTCGTTCCTCGAAGGTGGCGCGGATCGGTCCCTCGCTGATTTCCGCGTATTTGCCTTGGCGCAAACCCAGTTCCAATGCGGATTTGACCAGGCGGTCCTCACCCGAATGGAAGCTGAGGATGGCCAGGGTGCCACCGGGCGCGAGCAGGTCTGGGGCCACCCTGAGCAGGTGCTTGAGGTTGGCGATTTCACGGTTCACCATGATCCGCAGGGCCTGGAATATCCGGGCCGCGGGGTGGGTTTCCCACTTTTTCTTACCCTGGCGGAGGCGCCACTCGCCCGGGTTTTGATTTGAACCGGTCCCGCGGTGCCAGTTCAGGCAAAATTCGGCCAATTGGGTGGTGGTCTCAAAGGGTGTGGCCCGATGGGCGGCCAGCATGGCCCGGGACATGGGGCCGGCCAAAGGAACATCGCCGAATTCTTCAAGGCCACTGGCAAGATCTTCGGCTGTGATCGTGTTCAACAGGCCGCGCGCGGTCTCGCCGCGAAGCGGATCCATGCGCATGTCCAGCGGGCCCTCGCGCCTGTAGGAAAATCCGCGCTCCGGCTTGTCGATCTGCATGCTGCTGATGCCGAGGTCGGCCAGCATCGCATGCAGGGCGGGCATGCCATGCTTGCCCATCGCCTGGCCGATTCCTGCGTAGTTTCCGGGTTCCACCAACAACCGGTCCGCCAGACCGGCTTCCTTCAAACGGTTGAGGGTGATGGTGGCCTGCTCACTGTCGAGGTCCATGGCCAATACAGTGCCTTCGGGGCCGACTGACCGGAGGAAATGTTCCGTGTGGCCCCCATGGCCCAGCGTCAGGTCGGCGACGGTGTCACCGGGCTTCAGTTGAAATGCGTGGAGGATCTCCCCGACCATGATGGGCCGGTGAGCCCCCTCGGGAGTGCTGCGTCTGGGCCCACGGCCCCTGTATCCTGATGAGGGTGACATGGAATCCCATTGTATCCTCTGGAATCGGAAAGATTGGCCTTTGGGGAATGGAATGAAGGAGTCTGGAAGCAACCTGGGAAAATCGCTGCGGGCAGTCCTTTGGGATCTGGATGGAACCCTGATCGATTCCTACCCCGCCATCGCCGCCAGCGTGAACCATGTTCGGGCCTATTACAGCCTCGAGCCCATGGCAGTGGATGCTGTGCGAGTTTGCGTGGGTCATGGCGTGATCCAACTCATGAACAAAACGGTGCCGGGGTGTGACCCGCAGGATGCCCGTTTGATCTACGCCAGGCACCATGAAAGGACCCTGAAGGCGGGAACCACCCTGTTGCCGGGAGCTGGCGACATCCTGCATGAACTCAGGGCTCAGGGGGTTCGGCATGCTGTTTGTAGCAACAAGCCGAGGGAATTCAGCGAGCAGTTGCTTGACCACCTGGGGATCGCGCGCTGGGTGGATGCCCTGCTTGGGCCCGAGGATGTTGCCGCCCCCAAGCCCGCGCCAGACATGTTGCATTTAGGATTGGAAAAATTGGGGGCAAATCGGGACGAGGCTCTATTTGTGGGTGACATGACCGTGGATATCAGCGCGGCCCGCTCCGCTGGGCTGCGAGTCGCGGTGGTTGCCACCGGTTCGGACAGCCCGGATAAACTGAAGTCAGCGGGGCCGGATATCTTCGCGGCCGATTTGGGGGAGCTTTCCCGGATTTTGCGAGCCGGGGGTTTTCCGGCCTGAATCATGGTTGACTGCCCGAGATGGGCAGGTTAGGGGTTGGCGGTTTTATTTTTGGAGCTTTTTCAGGTTTTTCAAAGGGGAAAGCCGCCTTGTCTGCCACTGTTTTGCACCGGTTGATCGTCACCCGCGGGACCGATGAGGGCAAGCAGTTCCGCCTGGACGCGGTGGATGGCGGGAAACTGTTGATGGGAAGGGATCCGGCCGCCAAGGTTCGACTTTCTGACACCGAGGTTTCCAGGCGTCACGCGGAACTCACATTCGGGCCCGAGGGTTTCCGCCTGCGTGACCTTGGCAGCGCCAATGGATCACTTGTTAATGGTCGGGCCATTCAGGATGTTTTGCTTGTTTCTGGTGACCGGATTCAATTGGGCCAAACCCAGATGGTTTATGTGGGGGCGGGGCACGGAAAAGCGCCTCCCGGCCTGTTGGCGGAGCGGATCAGCCAGTTGGCCCGCAAGGGTGAAGGGGCCATCACCGGGACGGTGGTGAGCCGCATGGCGGCTGAGGAGGGGGACCGGCTTCTCCGGGGCGGGGGCGAGGGAGAAGGGGAATGGCTGAGGCGCTCCCTGGCCAATCTGGGGGTGATGTACGAGACCGCCAGCGCCATCAACCATATCCTTGACCTCGATGAAATGCTGGCCCGGATTTTGGAGTTGGTTTTCCGCAGCATGGATGCCGACCGGGGCTGTGTTCTGCTTTCAGACCCGGACGCGCCGGATCCCCAATCGGCCGCCGCCTTCACGCCCAGGGCTGTTCGTTGGCGTGGAGGACTGCATGGCGCTCCGCCTCCGGGCGTGGAGGGCCTGACGGTATCACGCACGCTGATGGAACAGGTGCTTGGCCGGAAGGAAGGCGTGCTTGTTTCCGATGCCGCCAGTGACCAACGGTTCCAGACGGCGCCCAGCATCGTGCAATCCCGGGTGCGGGAAATCCTGTGCGTGCCGATGAAGGGCCGCCATGATTTGCTGGGCCTGCTTTATGTGGACACCACCCGCGACACGGCACCATCCGACTGGCTGAAGGCAACCCCGCCAGAGCCGGCATTTCAGGAGGATCACCTGAAGCTGGCCATGGCCATCGGGCATTTGGCGGCTTTGGCAGTTGAAGAAAACCGGAACCACCACGCCTTGCTGCAGGCGGAGCGCTTGGCGGCAGTCGGAACCGCCATGGCATCGCTCTCGCACCACATCAAAAACATTCTGCAGGGGCTGAAAAGCGGCACCGAGATCATTTCCGTCGGCCTTGATGCCGGGAATCTGGAAATGGCCCGGCAGGGCTGGAAGATCATGGATCGCAACCAGCAGCGTATCTATGACCTGGTGCTTGATATGTTGTCGTATTCCAAGGAGCGTGAACCCGTAGTCGAGCCGATGGATCTGGCCGCGATCCTGCGCGAGGTGGTGGCCCTGGAGGAGGCAAGGGCCAAGGAAAGGGGTGTCGCCCTGGTGTTGCAGGGGGCTGAAGGGGCACAGCCCATGGAGGCCGACGCGGAAGCCCTCCACCGGTTGTTGATGAATTTGGTTGGCAACGCCATTGATGCGACATCCTATCTCGAGGACGAGTCCGGCGAACCGGTACCAGGACATGTCTTGGTCCGCCTTGCCCAAGAAAGGCCGCCTGGTGAGACGCAGGACTGGCTGCGGTTGGAGGTGGAGGACAATGGGCCCGGCGTTCCCGAGGAAATGCGGCGTGAAATTTTCAAACCGTTTGTCAGCAC
>JAFMJU010000360.1 GCA_017853285.1 Gemmataceae bacterium | reverse complement strand
GGTCGTCCAGGAGTTTATCGCATTCTGTTGGAGCAACGCCCTGAAGGGACTTACTAACCAGGTCATGAAATAGCGAACTTTTTGGGTGATAGCTGCGTCCAAGGTGCATGAAGACGCAAGATGGCCGGAAATTGTCGACGGAAGCCCTTCACGACCTGAGGCTGCGGGTGGTGTCCGCGGTGGAGGAGAAGGGTATGAAGGCCGTGGAGGCCCTGCGCGTGTTCGGTGTTGGCCGGACCGCGCTGTTTGGTTGGCTCAAGGCCTATCGTGCAGGCGGGGAACGGGACCTTGTTCCATCGCGCCGTGGGAGGCCCAAGGGGCAATCGAAGCTGAAGGGGCACGAGGCTGCCACCATTGTGCGGCTGATCATGGACCGTTGCCCGGACCAGTTGAAGCTTCCGTTTGCCCTCTGGACCCGGGAAGCCGTGCGGGAACTGATCGTCCGTCGGACCGGGGTGGATCTGTCCGTATGGACGGTTGGGCGTCTTCTGAGGGGCTGGGGCTTCACGCCCCAAAAGCCGGTTCGGCGGGCCTATGAGCGGAACACGGCGGCTGTCCGCCGATGGATGGAGGAGACTTACCCGGGGATCAGGCGGGAGGCCAAGGCGCAGGGAGGTGAAATCCATTGGGGTGACGAGATGGGTTTGCGTTCGGACCACCAGGCCGGGACCTCCTACGGGAAACGGGGCAAAACACCGGTGATTCCAGGAACCGGTCAGCGATTTGGCTGCAATATGGTCTCCACGGTCACCAACCAGGGAAAGCTGTCCTTCATGGTGTTCCAGGAGCGTTTCACCCGCACCGTCTTTTTGAGGTTCCTTGGCCGTTTGGTGAGGCAATCGGAGAAGAAGGTGTATCTGATCGTGGATGGTCACCCGGTCCACCGGTCCAAGGCGGTGAGGGACTGGGTGGATCAGAACCGGGAGCGAATCAGCTTGTACCAGCTTCCCGGTTACAGCCCGGACCTGAACCCGGACGAGTTGCTGAACAACGATGTGAAATCCAACGCATTGGGCAGGCAAAGGCCGGCGGACCGAGAAGAGATGGTGGCAGGGGTGCGAGGCTATCTCCGGTCCAGGCAGAAAACCCCGGAGGTTGTCATGCGGTACTTCCAGCATCCCTCCGTGGCCTACGCCGCTTGATCAGTTCGCTGTTTCATGACCTGAGTAATAAGTTGGATGACCAAGGGTAGGTGTGGTCTGCGGAAATCACCTATATCCTAGAAAGCCTGCCGCATGAATGAAAGATTTGCGCCCAAAGCTTGCTTGGACTTAATCGGCACTGGCCCATTCTTCATGGGGCAGAGTTGGGATAGAGGCAGGTCAGTAGCCACCCAGGCTTGGCGGTACGAACAAGCTATCGCGAAACTCTAATGTTTCAAGGAGTTTCGGCTCCAGTAGAGTTGCATCATTATGCCTCAGCAAGTCAAAACTGGAAACCAGGCCACGGTTGGCTTCGACTGTGGAAACCAGCAGGTTGGCCCCACGGAGTGTGTCTGAAGCGGAAACCCTGGTCCCTGCCGTGCTTTGCTCACCGAAAGCGTAAAAGCTTGAAGTCAGGTAATACTCGGTTGTCATGTCCATGTCGCTCATGGAAGGGAAGCCATTGAGGGCTGAACCGGTGCTGAAGGTGACAACATTGCTACTACCCACCAATGCGCCGACCAGTATGTTTTGAAACCCACCTTGGGGGCCATTCACCCAGCCTGTCGCAACGCTGATACCACCGAGATAGGACTGGCTGAAGGCGTAAAAACTGGCGGTATTTGTCAACATTCCAAGAGGTGTGGCACTGACCATGCTAGTCATGTCTGAATTGCCCATGGATGCCATTAACGAGTAGTTAAAAACAGCCACATTGGGTGGCGCACCATAACCTGCCCCTACCACTATTGAAATTCGGCCTGAATCATCAACCAGTCCAGTGGCCACACTCAGGCTGCCTTGATAATTGACAAAAGGCATGAAGCTGGCAATGGACATGGGTAGTAGCAAACTGGATTGAGCCTCATGCATCAATGCCACCACCCCAATGGTGGCGTTCATGCCTCCCTGCGAGGCCAACACCACATTGCTTCTGGGGGTGCCATCTATGGCGCCCACTGATACCGCAACTCCCCCTGAGAAGCCTTCAGCAAGGAAGCTGGCAATCAATCTGGCAAAAGGCGTGTCGGTATTGAGCGAAGCGCCAGAATAAACCTTCACATGGGGCATGCCTGACAGAGGCGAGACCGCCAAATCGGCAATGGAGTCTCCATCCACATCACCCAGCGCCACAGAGAGCTGGCCTCTATAACCGGGGAACGGAACCAAGCTGGCGAGGAATGAGGCATCGGTGTCGTCGCGCACTTCCACTTTGGCGTCTTGGTTGGAGTTTCCAGGCACCCCTGCAGCGCTGAATTGTTTTTCGGTCAAAATGTCAACCAATTGCATCATGCCACCGTCTTCGTGATCGAGGCGATGGCAATGTTGGACAAAGGCCCCCGTGTAATCTTTGTATTGGGAGCGTATTTTAACGATGCCAGGTGCCACCAGATTGCCATTTGTATCGAATTTGGCCGCGGGCACATTGACCACATCTTGGTACCAATTCTGGACACCATGACTATTGGTGGGATTATTGGGATCGACCACTTCCATCACCTGGAATGAATTCACATGCACATGCATGGGGTGCTGATCGGTAGTTATGTTGGTGAAGACCCATTCCTCGACCGAATTCAAACGAGGCTGAACCGTGGGAGCATATGGGTAGGCATCGCCATTGATTGTGAACACAAAAGCGGAGGGGTCGTCTGGATCTAGATTACCTTCATTCAACACGATACCGCGCACATAGTCGGGCTTGATGTTACTGAGGTCTTGGAATTGATTTTGGGCCTCCAAGGGTTCTCCGGGAACAAACAAGACCGGTGCTACCACCGATGTTGTGGAAGTGACCCGTAGCAGTTGCTGGGATGGAAAATAATTGAAGCCGTTGAAGTAACTAATGCTTGCCGGATCAAGGTAGGCAGTACCTTGGGCTGTGACAACTTGCTTGCCCTGACCACCCGTGGCGGGCACGACAATTCCGACGGAAGAACCGGGGAATTCAACCCGTGAAGTGAAATTGGGATCTGGTGGCATTTCCAGCACAAGATCACCTGTGAGAGGCACGGTCACCGCAATGGTGTAGCGAGATGCAGGAGGCATAAGGAGTTGGGTGCCGTTTTCCAGCGGTGCCAGAGCGGCGTTGTCGTAGGCAATGCCATCTTGGCCCAAAACAATAATTTGTGGATGGGAACCATCGGCGGTGTTGGTCAACCGTAGGCGGGCATACGCCAAATCACTGTTATTGACTATTGACCAAATTTCAGTTTGTCCTTTGGGAGCCGACAGGGTTGGCTGGAACTGACCGTTGACTGTGAACTGGGTTGATCTGGCCGACTCGGGCAGGGCTGTATTGGCCTGAATGGCATATGGTTGTCCATTCAAAGTGCCTTCGAAGGAAAAGAGGTTGTTGGGCACATAACCCGATGCCCCACCCACATTGACATATTGGGTGCCAACGGGACCATCTGTGATATTCCATGGCTGGCCGTTGGCTGAAACCAAGGTGGACAAACCATCTGCCCGGCCGAAAACATCGTTATACTGGATAGCGATTAACCGTGAAGGCAACTGATTTTGGCTCACCTTTGGTATGCCTCCATCGGGCTGGCCAATGACCAGCATTCCCGACAGGCCCAGATAGGTTTCTTCCTGCGTTAGCCCGTGAAAATGGTTGTGGTACCAATAGAGCCCCTCGGGCTGATTGGTGGGAATTTGATAGGTGTAGGTGTTTGCAGAACCGGGTTGGATGTTTAGCAAAACATTATCTGAATTGCCAGCAGGGGAAATATGCAAACCATGGGTGTGGTTGTTGGCATTGGCCGAAGTGAGCACATTGCCGTCCATGTCCGTCAAATCAGGAATGGTGAGATTGGACATTTCGTTGACATAGTGAAGGATCAGGGTTTGGCCGGGGTTCACATGCAAGGTTGGGCCGGGATAAAGGCCAGCGCCGGCAGATGCGCCGTTACTGATTCCGTGATCGAGTTTGTAACTGTAGGTCAAGGCGTTGGAGACGGGGGAAGACACCGTGTCGAGCTGAATCGTGCCCTGTTTGGCGGTGAGGGTGACTTCGAGAATGCCGTCTTGAGGAAAAAGGCCCACAGGTTCTGCAAAAGTCGCAGGGGTTAGCCTTTGCTCGAGTTGCAATAAAGAGGGCTGAAAGCGATTCGTATTTTTGGCGAATTTAGCACTTTTATTGAGCATGTTTTCACCCTAATGAA
>JAFMJU010000359.1 GCA_017853285.1 Gemmataceae bacterium | reverse complement strand
CCACCCCGACAGTGGTGATCAATGGCAAAACCGGGCCCGCTTTGGGGGGATTCAAGGGCAATGCCAAGGCCAAATTCCTGGAAGCCACGGATGCCCTGAAGGAGGAGCTTGAAAAATCAGGCAACTCCACCCTGGATCTGACCGCCGCAACCAATGGAGAAACCATTGAATTGACGGCAAAATTCTCCAAGGTGAACAACCCCGAGCGCTTTGCCTTGCGCTTTTGTGTCATCGAGGAAGAGGTTCGTTACCAGGGTCGCAATAATCAACGCCTCCACCATCATGTGGTGCGCGGCTTCCCAGGCGGACTGAACGGCCAGGCCGTGGAACAGACCACTGGCAGCCTCCAGGCTACCCTCGACCTGAAGAAACTGAAGGCTCAACTCGAGTCCTACCTGGACTCCAGCAACGCCCAGCGGCCATACCCCGATTCCGAGCGCCCGCTGGAGCTGAAGAAGCTCAAGGCGGTGGCTTTTCTGCAAAACGCGGAAACCAAGGAAATCATCAATGCCGCCCAGGTGAACCTGGAACTTCCCAAGGCTCCCAAGTAAGGCCCACTTTCCAAGGAAAAGCCGATTTTTCAGGGGCTGGCGCGCCATGGGCGGGCCAGCCCTTTTCGCTTTATAATGAAACTTAAGGTTGATTGGGTTCCCTCAAACTGTTCACGGAATGGATGCGCCATGTCAGGCCAAGACCTTTTGGAAGCTTCGTTGCTGGAACTGATCCGGAAGACCTCCACCCACCTGCCCCCTGATGTTTCAGAGGTATTGCTGACCCGGCAAGCCCTCGAAGAGGCAGGTAGCAAGGCGGATCTGGCTCTGGCTTTGGTCGCCCGCAATATTGGTCTGGCCAGGGAACTCAGTGCCCCCATCTGTCAGGACACCGGATCCATTGCGTTTTTTGTCCAGGCCCCGCGCGGATATGACCAGCACGCATTCAGCCTGGCTGCTGAAAAGGCTGTCGCGACTGCCACCTCCAAGGGTTACCTCCGTCAAAATTCGGTCGATTCGGTTACGGGCGGCAACACCGGCAACAATCTGGGGCCCGGAAGCCCCTCCATCCATTTCCATCAGCATGATTCCGAGGATATCGATGTCCGCCTCATCCTGAAGGGAGGTGGATGCGAGAACATGTCGGCCCAGTTTTCATTGCCCTGCACACTGGGAGGCAAACGCCTGGACCGTGACCTGGAGGGAGTGCGCGGGGCCATTTTGGAGGCTGTCTGGGAGGCCCAGGGCAAGGGATGTGGACCCGGATTCCTGGGAGTCTGCATCGGCGGCGACCGGGCCCAGGGCTATGCCCACGCCAAGGAGCAACTCCTCCGTTTGGTGGATGACACCAACCCTGATCCGGTTCTCGCCGAGCTGGAAAGCACCATCCTGGCCGATGCCAACAAGTTGGAGATCGGCCCCATGGGGTTTGGCGGCAAACTCACGGTGGGCGCCTGCAAGGTAGGCAAATTGAATCGCTTGCCCGCCTCTTTCTTTGTCACAATCGCCTACATGTGTTGGGCCTATCGCCGTCGGGGCGTGGTGCTCGACAGCCAGGGTAACCCGAAAAAATGGCTGTATGAGGGCGAAGGAAAATCAGGGGCACAGGATCAAAACCTGGTGTCCGAGGCCGAGGTTGCCGGCCGCATGAAGTCCGCCGTCCGGCTTCAGACCCCGCTCACCGAACAAGCGGTCCGTGGCCTGAAGGCGGGTGACACGGTGCTGCTTTCCGGAAAAATTTTCACCGGACGGGACGAGGTCCACAAATACCTGTTCAAGGGCGGAGACCTTCCCTTTTTGCGCGACGGTGTGATCTACCACTGCGGCCCCGTTGTCCTGGGCGGGGAGGGAAATTACCGGGTGGTTGCTGCCGGACCCACCACTTCCATTCGCGAGGAACCGTACCAGGCCACCGTCATCGAGCGGTATTCCATCCGAGCCGTCATCGGCAAGGGGGGCATGGGGCAAAAAACGCTCGACGCTTGCAAAGACCATGGATGTGTTTACCTGCACGGAATCGGTGGCGCTTCCCAGATTTACGCCCAGTCCATCAAGCGGGTCGACGGTGTGCATATGAAGGAAAAATTCGGTTCCCCCGAGGCTGTCTGGGAACTGGAAGTGGTTGATTTTCCGGCGGTGGTCACGATGGATTCCCACGGCAATTCACTGCACCAGGCGGTCCAGGACAAATCGTTGGGCCTCCTCAAGGAAGAGCTGGCCGCCGGTTCTCGTCACTGAGGCGCAATAACCCCCGTCCCAACATTGGAGCCAGGCAAAGATGGCTAAGAACCCGAAAAAAATCCGCATGGAAATGCGGAAAAACCGGGCCAAGCCTCCCCGCCAAAAAGCCTGGGGCGAGACGGGGGACGGCGGCGACAGCCACGCCAAGGCTGCGGCCGAACAGGCCCGCGTCCGCAACCGGGGCGAAATGAGCCGGAAGCGCACCGTCGTGGTGGACCAGACCGGTTCCCAATCCGACCTTCCGGCAATCGATGAAAAAGTGTGCCTGCCCGGTCGCGTTCTGCGGGTGCACGGGCTGTGGAGCGTTGTGGAGGTGTCCGATGGACGTCTCTTTCGCTGCACCGTCCGCCGGTTGCTGAAAACTCTTTCTTCAGACGAGCGCACCCCGGTGGTCTGCGGCGACCATGTGTGGATCCGCCCCGAGGTGACACCGAGCGCCACCGAAAGCCAGCTAGCCCGCGAGATCAAGGGGCCCAGGCCTCCCAGCCCCGGCGAGGCGAATGCGGAGGCCGTCATTGAGCGGGTCGAACCTAGGAAGGGGCAACTGGTCCGCAGCTCCCGCAACCGCATCCACGCCCTGGTGGCCAATGTGGATCAGGTGGTTTTTGTGGTTTCCCTGGTGGAACCTGAACTCAAGCCCCACCTGATCGACCGATACCTTGCCAGCGCCATCCAGGGGGGGCTGGAGCCGGTCATTTGCCTCAACAAGGCCGACCGGGTCGACCCGGCCGATTTTCAGCATGTCATCGGGCTCTACAGCGGGCTGGGTGTCCGCATCCTGCTCACCAGCGCGGCCAAGGGCACCAATATCCACCTGTTGCGCCAACTGCTGCAGGATCGCCAAACCGTTTTTTCAGGCCAGAGCGGCGTCGGCAAGTCCTCGCTGCTCAACGCGGTGCAACCGGGTTTGGGCCTGCGGGTTCGCGAGGTCAGTGATGTCAACAGCAAGGGCAAGCACACCACCACCACCGCCGAATTGCTCAAGTTGGTGGCGGGTGGTTGGGTGGTGGACACCCCTGGGGTTCGGCAATTTGAATTGACCGGCGTGCGAGAGGAGGAGGTGGAGGGCTTTTTTGTCGAGTTCCACCCCTTCGTGCCGTTGTGCCGGTTTGCCAGTTGCACCCACACCCATGAGGTGGGCTGCGCGGTCCTCCAGGCCGTGGAGGATCGCATGATCTCCACCAGCCGTTACCACAGTTACCTTGGCTTGTTGGAAGGCCGCGACGCCGAAAAGGTGCTCGAGCGCGAGAAGGATAATCCCCGGAAAACGCGCCGCTAGGACAAGGCCCGGTTGTTTGGAGTGGGATGATGAGAACTTTGGTGGTGGGCGACATCCACGGTTGCCTGACCGCGTTGAAGAAGCTGCTGGAATTGGCCGATCTCCAACCGGGTGACCGCCTGATCACGCTGGGCGACATGATCGACCGTGGCCAGGACAGCCGCGGCGTGCTCGAACTGCTGATGGACCTGCACCGCCGGGAGGTGCTCACGCCACTGCGCGGCAATCATGAGATGATGTTCCTTGAGGCGGCCCAGAATAGTTCCCGCACCTGGCTTGATACCGCCGGCGGGCGTGCCACGCTGATGAGTTTCGGGGTCGAACCGTCCCGTACCTGGCGCAACGCCATTCCCATCGAGGTTTGGCGCTTCATCAACGAGACCTGCCTCGATCTGGTGGAGCTCGACAACCACTTCATGGTCCACGCCAACGTGGAGGCCGGTCTCAGTCTGGAGGACCAACCTCCTTCGGTGATCCACTGGGCCAAGCTGGAACCACCCCTCATGCCTCATATTTCCGGCAAGACCATGGTCTGCGGCCACACCATCATGGGCGAGGGGCTGCCGGTGGATTTTGGTTCCGCCTGGTGCCTGGACACCGGGGCCTATCAAGATTTCGGCTGGCTCTCCATGGTCGATCTTGAAACCCGCAAGGTTTGGCAAGCCAACGAACGGGGCGAGTCCAGGCAAGTGGATTTGAAGCCTTGGACACCGACCTCCGCGGAATAGCCCGCCTCCCGCCGGCTAAAGGGGTTCGAACCGGGCCTGGAAAAACCGCAGGTATTTCGGTTCGTGCACCATCCGCAAGCCTTTTGCCCGGTGCCTTTCATCCCAA
>JAFMJU010000358.1 GCA_017853285.1 Gemmataceae bacterium | reverse complement strand
GCCCCTGGTGCCGCACCATGCCCGACAGGCTCATCCCATCCCAGTCCCCCACCAGCTTGTCCGGGTAGGTCCAGCGTTGCTTTTCTTTCCAGCTCCGGTCGTAACGCACCACCAAGCTTTTGCCGTTCTCCTCCTTGTAGTGCGCGAAATGGCACCACCAGTCTTCCTCATGCGGAATTACCCAGGTCAGGCTGCCGGGCGGATTCTCGAAGGTATGGAACACCTCCAGTTTCATGGTGGCCGGGTCCAGCCGACGGATGTCTGAGGTGTCTGGCTTCTTCGGGTAGTTCGAATGCGCCAGCAGAAACGCCCCCTCATGGGGCCAGGCGCTGTTCAGGTGCTCCGCCTTGCCGGTGCTCACCCGCAGCAGCTTGCCGGTGGCCCGATCATGCTGCGCCACCTGGTGGTCGTTCACAGCGTACAGGTGCTTCGCGTCCGCGGCGGCCGCCTGGATGGCGTCTGCCGCCGGCACCGAACGCTGAAGCACCCAGCGCCCGGCGGGAACGCCGGGCGACTGGGTGCAGGTGAGTAGAAGCGTCAGCAGGCAGGCTGAAATCACTGGTTGTTCAGCTCTTTTTCAATCTTCGCGAAGTCGAACTTCTCGGGCACCGGCCAATCCTGGTTCTCCCGCAGTTCCGCCAGGTCGGGCCGCTTGCTCTGCACGCCGTTTTCGGGCACATCCAGCTTGGTGATCCACGCCAGCCCGTTCAAAATCATCTTGCGGTTGTCATCGTTGCCCCAGGTCCAGTGGAAGTGGCCGCCGGTGAAGCCGAAGCCACGCCCGCCATCGGGCCGCTCACGGGCCCATGCCAGCACCTGCTTCTCTCCCTTGGCAACCGCCTCGCGCACAAACGGGTTGCCGCTGTGCGGGCCATCGGGCCGGCTCAGGGTCTCCTTGGGCGGCAGCGCGCTCAGAATCGCCGTCACACCCTTCATCTCGGGCGGGAAACGCATGTGGTAGTACCACTCGTCCTGCGTGGCGTAGGCCTTCACGCCCCGGGTCATCGGATGGTCTTTCGCCAGCACGGAGTCGTTGTTCCGCCAGTGCGGGTTCACCGACCAGTGCATCTCGAAATAACCGCCGATCCAATCCAGGAACAGGTCGCCCGATTTTCCCTTCACCGTCTCCACGCCGTAATGCATCATCGCGATGCCCACACCCTTTTTGGCCAGACGGTCGATCTGGTCCAGGTGCTTGTTCACCGGATGGCCGGCCCCGCCATCGCAATAGATCACGATCGCGTCGGCGCTGTCCAGCACCGCGGTATCCTTGGGCCAGTTGTCGGTGTAAAGCTCGGTGACCAGCTTGTCTCCATAGGCCTCGTCCATCCGCTTTTTCAGCAGCGTGCACCCGGCCTTGAAGGCGTGCTGGCCGTAGGCATGGCTGCGCCCGCCCGCGATGAACACCAGCTTCTTCTTGTCACCCTTCTCCTCGGCCTGGGCCAGGGGAGCGCAAACCGCCATCGCGGCCAGTGCGCACAGGCCCGCCATCCATCTCGCAGCGCCGGTCATCTATCTGTCTCCATTCAATGAAAAAAGGTCCTTACGAATGCCTACAGACTAACATTTCGCGCCCGGCCGCGCCAATCTTCCACCCATCCACTCCAGAGCGTCGTACAGTGATAGTAAGTCACCTCTTTCCCATTCACGATTGCCCGGGAGCCCGGCCATGCTTCATGCCTTTCTCTTCACCACCACCCTGCTGCTAGCCCCGGCCTTTCCACCCGACCACCCCGGCCAGCCCGTCCCGACCCAGGTCCTGGGTGAGTACTTCGTCAAGAACACCACGCCCATCCCCCCAAGCGGCATGCTCACCCTGGTGGTGAAAAACCAGGAGGCTTTCGACCAGGTGTTCCAGCAGGTTCCTCCCCTGGGCCTGCGGCGCCCCGGGGGCCCCAAACCTGACCAGAAAAAAACCACCCCGCTGCCGCGTGATGCCTTCCCCGGTCATGTGGTCCTCGCGGTGGCCACCAAGGCCCACGCCTCCGCCGAATATTCCCAGGTGAAAGTCACGCGCATGGACGACACCATCCGCCTCCATTTCAAATCCTCCGTCCACGAGACCAAGCGTCTGGGCAAGGCTGACCCCAAATCCAGCGCCGCCGTTTTCGTCTCCCCCCTCATCGTGATGGTGCCCGCCAAGGCATTGGAGGGGGTCAAGTCGGTCGAATTCGCGCAGGACGGGTCCACCCCCGTGGTGGAGAAACCATGATCCCCCGCTTCTGGAAAGACCTCACCCAAACGCAAATCATCACCCTCGGGGCGATCGGCGGCTTCTCCGCCATGGTCCTCTGGGGCATGCTGGCCTCCAGCCGCCCGATTGACCAAAATGAGAAAGACGAGGCCGCCATCGCCGCCGGGATTTTGGCCGCCAAGTCTTTCTCCGGCCCGATCCTCACCAAAGACAATTGGTCATCCACGGTGGACCAATCCGACAAACCCGTCCTGGTTGATTTCTGGGCGCCGTGGTGTGGCCCCTGCCTGCAACTGGGCCCCACCATCGCCCTGCTGGCGCAGGATTACAAAGACCGCCTCCTGGTCGCCAAATGCAATACCGACGCCGTCGGCACCGAACCACTCAGCCAACGATTTCAAATCGAGGTGCTGCCCACCGTCGTCCTCTTCCAGAGTGGCAAAGAGATCGGCCGCGTTCAGGGTTTGCGCCCCAGGGGCGATTATGAAAAACTGATTCAAAAGGCCCTGGCTACCCCGTAGGCACATCCGCCTTCGCGCCATTTCGACGGCAAACGCATCTTTTGGATAGGGCCTGCTGATCAGGCATGGTATTTTTGGGCGTCCTTTCACCCCTGTGGAGTCGATCAGTGAACCGCTTCCCCACCGTCACCCATCTGGCCGATCGCCGCAGCCTGCTGGCCCTGGCTGGCCTGCTCCCATGGGCACCCGGCCTTCTGGCCGAGGAACTCACCAAAACGCCCCCCTTCACCGAGGGCCCCTTTTACCCCGACAGGCTCCCCCTCGACACCGACAACGACCTGATCCTCATCAACAACGCCCTCACCCCCGCCGTGGGCACCATCACCCACCTCGCCGGCCGTGTGCTCGACATCCAGGGCAACCCTATCGCCAACGCCGGCGTGGAAATCTGGCAGGTCGATGGCAACGGCGCCTACCTGCACTCCGGCACCAGCAACAAGGACAAGAAAGACAAAAACTTCCAGGGCTTCGGCCGATTCACCACCGCCTCCACCGGCGAATACTACTTCCGCACCATCCAGCCGGTCCCCTACCCCGGCCGCACCCCGCACATCCATGTGAAGGTGCGCGTGAAGGGCAAGGACATCCTCACCACCCAACTTTTCATCGCCGAGGAAAAGGAGCGCAACGCCCGCGACGGCATCTACAAGTCCGTGCGCGACCCCAAGGCCCTCGCCGCCGTCACCTCATCCTTCAGCCCCATCCCGGGGTCCAAACTCGGGGAAAAGGTCGCCAAGTTCAACATCGTCCTCGGCCTCACCCCCGAAATGCCCTGACCAGAAAACCAAAACCCCCTGAAAGCGCAGGACCCCCGGCTCTTCAACCGGGGGTCCTGCGCTTTCAGGGTTAGCCCTTTCTCAGCGGCTATCGCCCTTCTCTTTTTCTTTCTTGCTCTCTTCCAGGGCCTTCAGGTCTTCCTTCGCCTTGCTCAGGCGGTCCTGTGCCAGCTTCACCTCGGCGTCAGCCTGCTCCACCATCCGCCGGGCCTGGCGGGCCGCACCCGGGTTGTCCGGGTTCAGCTTCGCGCTTTGAGCGGCCACCCGCGCCTCGCTCTTCTTGTCTCGCGCGGCGGCCAGCGCCTCCTCCGATTTCTTCACCTCGGTCTTCGCCATCTCCAAACGCTGCTCCAGGCTGGCCTGGCGGGTCACCGAGGCATCCACCTTGAACTTGCCGGCGATCAAATCGGGGATCAGCTTCTTCACCAATTCGCTGGGCACCGCGTACGATTCAACCCGCCCGGCGCGCGCGATGTTCACACCCACCGCCTTGCCGTCCAGGTCCACCAGCGGCCCGCCGCACACCTCCGGTGCCAGCGTCGTGTCATGTTGCAAGATTTTCGGGAACGCCGTCCGCCGCTGGCTCAGTTTGCCACCCATGCTGTTCTGGATGTCGCCCCGCGCGTTCTGGCTCGGCCGCTTGCCCAGGGTGGCGTCCACAACCTTTTCGGAGGTGGTGCCGTTTTCTTCCTTGTGCATCACCTTCAACTTCACGATGTCACCCGGCTTCGTGGTCTGCAGCAGGTCGATCATGGCGTCTGGTGTGGCCACCTTCTTGCCCTTCACCTCCAGCACCACGTCACCTTTCACAACGCCCGCCTTGGCGGCCCCGCTGTCCTTCTCCACCATGCTGATGACAGGCCCTTTGTCCCC
>JAFMJU010000357.1 GCA_017853285.1 Gemmataceae bacterium | reverse complement strand
ACCCCGGATTGGTGGAGGCATGGCACCCGGAAAGCCCCCCATATTCCCACCTGCAGTCGGACCGGTCTCATTGGAATCGCGGTAGGAATAAGCCCAGACAAAACTCCGGGTGAGCAATTCCACTCCCATCACCACCCCCGCATTGGTGGGGCAGATCAAAATCCCATCGGCATAGGCCAGGTGGGCGGCGGAAGTCCGACGGAGGATGTCTTGCTGGGCGCGGTCACGCACCGTGCACAGACGCTGGATTCCCAGCAACCTGCCGGTGGCGGCATCCACCGTGACCAACCTGAGTTCCTGTTGTTTCTCGTTCAAAACAAAAAGGCGATCACCCAAAGGCAGCGGTGCGCCCAAGAAAAGACTTTCGGACAATTCGCCATTCGGGGCGCCGTCCCTGCCACCCAGCCTCCAGAGCAATTTCCCTGTCACCAGGTGGTAGGACTCGATCCGGTTTTGCATCACCGCGTCGGTCACATCGGAACCGAACCGGTTGAACATGCTGGCGGGGCCCTCCATGGGGCCGCCCATCGGAAAGCCGTTGAAGGAAGAGGCGAATGCCGGTGGAACCTCGAAATCCACCACGGTGAATACCCGCTGACCATCGCTGGAAATCGTGCCAACGGTTGAATTTTCAAAAACAACCGACGGGTTCCCGCTCACCGACATGCCGTTCATGTTTCCGGACATGTAGCCGGTGAGCCAGGAATCCAGCGCGTCGCGGTGCTTGGGTTTGCTCAAAAGGCTTCCATTCGCCATCCGGTCGATCGACCAGTCGATCGGATTGGCCCAATGAATGGCACCGGTTTTCATGTTTCTTGCCACGAGCCCACCGTGACTGCGATAAACCGCCAGGGCTGTTCGGTTTTCCTGGGAGCCAATGTCCAACGCCAACGGCTGCTGGGCCGGAATAATCGCCTGGTTGCGGTCTTGGCCCAGATTCCTCTCCAACTCAGCCAATTTTTCAGCGGTATTGATCCCCGTGGAAAGGGGCAGGGACACAGTCGCCCGATCCGGCAAGGGGATGAAGATGCGCTCCAGGACGGTGGGCTCGGCCTTCCAGTTGGGTTCCAGGAAGGGCACACCACCCTGAACGGTCGCGTTGCGGCTAGCGTCTCCCCCCACCATTTCCCAATCCAGCAGGCTTCCGGTCGGCTTGGCTCCTCCGCTGGCGACCTGGTTTTTCAATTCTTGCAAGCTTCGTTTTTTACCCTGGAGGGCCAGGTCACGGAGGCCCCGCTCCTCCATCCGTTTCCAAAGCAAATCCTCACCCGGCTTGTCGCCGGCCATCCGAAAGGCCAAGGCCCCTTTCAACCAAATAGACTCTGGAAGGCTGGCTTCGTTGCGTGGGTCGCTCTGGAACAAGCGCTCGAAACAAAGGGCCGCCGCCAAAGGATCTCCCCGGTCCAGGTGAAAAGAGGCCAAAAGGGCCGCGGCTTGGCGCCCCGCATCGGTGTGCAAGAAGGATCGGAACACATTCGAAAGTTGTTCCAAATCCCCCTTTTCCCTGGCTTCCTTCAATTGGTTGGTGGCGGTTTGCCCGTAGGCGGCCTGGTAGATTTCGCGGGCGTCCTTGGGCAGCGAGGCGATCATGCGCCCGGCCAATGCCCGAATACTCAAATCCTTTCCCTGAACGGAAAAACCAGGCAGGGCCTCGCCCAGGCTTTTGACAAGGTCGGGATTCAGCCGGATGAAAACATCCTCGCCTGTTTCAACCAGGCGCTGGAGGATACCCACCCCCTTGGCCCAATCTTTTTCACGCAGGTAATCGGCGGCGGCTTCCAACCTCTTGTTCAATTCCGGGTCGCGCGGGAGTTCGACCCCGGATTCCATTCCGGACTCACCACCCCCCGGTTGAAAAATCCCCGGGGCGATTTGAACCTGAACCTGTCTGGAGAAGACCATCCCCGAGGAAAACGCGACAAAAGCCAAAACCAAAAAGGCCAGATTCCACCTTGAGAACATCCCGGGTAGGGCACCCGAACCCTCGGCACGAAGGGCCGCCAAGGAAGTAGGAGGGGCAACACCGGGGGAGGCCTGGGCGAATCGCCTGTCGGAACTCCTTTTCCGCGGCATCGATAGTCTCCGTAGGTTCCCGGGTGGGAACCGGGTGGGACAAACTTTTATCTCACCCCATTCTGCCCGGATGAATCCACTCGGGCAAGCACCGGGCAGAAAGTCTGTGATGAGCCCCGCCTTGTTTTTTTGGGTGAAAATATGCAGCTGTAATAAAACTTCACAACCGAAAGGAAGAAATTCAAAGGCGTTAACGGAAACTCATCGCCTTGCTCTTGTGATTTGGGCAACCATTTCGGCCGGACCTTTGGGATTCCCACCGATCAATTCAGGCATCCCGTCACCCGACTTGAGCAATTCCGACCAGTCACCCGCTCCGGTGCCCTCCACTCCGAAAAAAACCAGACGCGTAGGCGGGTTGCTGGACAACAACCCTGGCAGGCCCCCGAAGCGAAGCGCTCCCGGCAGAAACCATTCCAATTCCCCGTCCTTGCCCCAGTCAACACTTGCGTGTTGCGTGTAGTTGAAATGGTTCAAATCGGCCACCACGGCCTTCACCGATTCCCCCATTTGGCACCCGGCCACAGCGGCCAGGGTGTTTCCAGCCATTACAGGCATTCCCTCTGTGAAGCGCAGGCCTTTCACCACCAGGGCCAAATCCCGGACCGACTCGGCCAATGCCGGCCTGTTGTAGCAGTAGGTGTATGGGGCGTTGCCACGGGTGAACGCTTTTTTCCACGCGTCCCCGCCGCGCTGGTAGGAAGACCCGGGAACAACCACCCGCCATCCCTCGTTCAGCAGGCCGGCAACCTCAGGATCCTTCGACTTTCCAACCCAAACCACGGTGCCCTTGCACCCCGATTTGGGTTCCAACCGGTCGCAAATCAGTTTCCTGTCCGTTCCTGAATGGGTGATTTCCAGCTTTTGGCAAGCAAAATCTGAAATAGATTCACCCTGTCCCAGTTCCCTCACCTGGATTGCCTCGGGCCGAATCGATTCCAGATCGAATACGGTCCTCGCAAACGGGCCGACCGCCTTTTTCCAGGCTTGCGCACCCGCTGCCCTGTTGGACCTGATCCACTCCTCCTCTTCCTTTTCCAGCCTGGCTCTCAATGCCGCAGCCGAAAGGGCCGATTCGGGGCGTGGATGCTCCTTGTCAAAAACCGCCAGGGCCGCGGGTAGCACCGGTTTAAAAGATTTTTCGCGGACAGGCACCTCACCAGCCAAGCCCAGATGGCTGACCATCCACCCGTACATGTATTCACGAGATTTTTGGTTGTAGTTGTGCCCGAATTCCGGCCAGCACTTGGCTTGGACCAGGTTATCCACCCCACCCAACGCGTACAGCTTCTTCAACTCGGGCAGGCCTTCCTTTTCAATCGCGATAGTCCAGTCATTGGCTCCGCTCATGGCCAGGGGACGTGGATAAAACAGCCCGGCAATCTCAACATTCCCGGTTCCAACCCGCAAATATGGTGCGTTTTCACAATTGCAACCGCCTTGCATCCGGGATCCGACCATCACGGCTGGAAATGCCACCGCCGGCCTTTCATCCAAAGCTCCAAGCAGAAAAGTCTGTGTTCCACCGCCACTGGCACCGGTCACCCCGATCCGTTTGGGATCCACCTGATTCATGGAAAGCAGAAAATCAAGGGCCCTCAAGCTGTTGAGGGTCTGCAATTGGGTCTGGCCCTGAAGGTGCAAAGCGGCCCCAGGGTCCTGAAAACCATCCCGGTGGGGAATCGGGCCGTTGTCGGCGTAGCCGACCATGTCGTAATGAAAAACAACCGCGCCAAGCATCGCCAGGTTGGCGCAACGGGCCTGCAAGGGATATAGGGCACCCTCCATGGTGGATTCTGCCCCGGATGCGATTTCCTTTTTGGCGGCCGCCTCTGAGTTCTCGTAAAAGCGACCATTTTGCCAATGCCCGTGAGGACATAGAACACCGGGCCTTTTGCCATCCTTCACCGCCTCCTTGCCCTTTGGCAGGTAAAGAGACCCGGTGACCAGCAACCCGGGAACACTTTCGAAATGGACGGCATGGACAGAATATTCCGGCCTGTCCGCCACCTCACGGACAACCGGTTTCAAGGGAACAAAGCCGGGCTTTGGGTACAGTCCCAATGAAACATTCAGTTGCTCACGCAAGTGGGCGGAACGCTTGGCCCATTGTTCACCTGACTGGGGCGGGACAAAAAAGAAATCGGTGTCATTCAGGGTTCGCAGACGACTGCCTCCGACTGGCCCTGCCGCCTTGCCAGGCGCCTGCCCCCGAAGGCCCGATGAAATTCCGAATAAAAACAGCGCCCCAAACACCCAGGAATTGATCCACTTTTGCCCGGCAAATCTCAAACCG
>JAFMJU010000356.1 GCA_017853285.1 Gemmataceae bacterium | reverse complement strand
CACCGGAATAACGAGGACCCGCGTGCAGGGACGAGATGGCCTGGCAGGCTTTTTCACCATCGCCACCCGCTGTCAAAAATCGGACACAGATGGTCTCGATAGAGCGGCGCTCGTGCTGGCGGTGGACATGATCAAGCGATTTGGCCAAGACGGCATCCGGCCTTTCCAGCACCTGGTGCACGGCCCGGCGGATGACAACGGCGGTGGCGGTCTCATCCTGCACCGAAAAGGAGGGGTCGAGAGACAGAATTCCTGGACGATCGAGGGCGAACCGGCGGAGGATTTGCTGGACGAGGGCATCGGTGGTGCCGATAGCCGCGCCTGGCAATTGGGCCAACCATTTTTCCCACAAAGCCGCGCGGGGGTGTCCGCGCTGGAGATCGTGGTGCCATTCAACCTCCATGGCCTGACGCAACCGGTCTCGCAATTCGGCGCCGGCTTTTCGGGTGAAGGTGATAATCGCCAGTTGATCCATGCCCTGATTCTGGTTTTCCAGTAGTGTCTTGATGGTCAGGGCGACCAGTTGGGTTGTTTTGCCGCTGCCGGCCACGGCGTTGATCAGACCGAACCCGTCGGTGCGCAAGGCGTGGCGTTGGCCGGGTGTGAGTCGCCTGAAGGCGATTGTGTCGAGCATGGGATGGACTCCTTCTTTCAGCCGTTTTCCGGATGCCGGCAAGTGTTTTTCAGTGGACAGTACGAGCATTCGGGTTTGGGGTGATTGGGGCCGAAAGTGGTGAGGCTGATGACGCCACCCCGAATGCCCCGAACATGGTTGGCCACTGTTTCGCCGATTTGATCGAGTTTCATGTGGAAGGGCCGACTTTGCCCCTTCACCCCGGGTAGTTTTGAGGACCCCTTCAGTTC
The DNA here is from genome assembly GCA_017853285.1 of Gemmataceae bacterium. Taxonomy (GTDB): domain Bacteria; phylum Planctomycetota; class Planctomycetia; order Gemmatales; family Gemmataceae; genus UBA6894. The sequence goes on along the minus strand of JAFMJU010000356.1, from coordinate 3,522 downwards.
AACTTCCTCGGGGCGGATGAGGAGGTAGCCGGCCTCAACCCAGAGGTTTGGGTTGTTTTCCTCGCTTTGCAGGGCCCAGCCATAGATCAGCGGTTGCAGCAATCTTCCGGTGTCCACACGGTCGCGGATGGATGTCATCCGGCCGGTTTTGTGGTCCACCACCACGCGGCGGGGGTGTTTTTCCTCGTTCCGAGCCAAGACCAGGTCGATCCGCCCGTGGACCACAATTGGCCCCACCTCGGGATGGTTGATCTGGATGCTGAATTCTTTCTCCGAATCGTGCACCGAGTAGCCGGAAAGCAGGGCCAAATTGCCGCCCCGATCGAGCAGAAGCGGGGTTCTTTCGACCTGGTGGCGATGGAAATCGTCCAGGTATTCGGTGAATTCGGCGTGGTTGGTGACCAGGTGGCCGGTGAGGTTTTGCCAACCGGTGGGAAATGGCTCACCAGGCCGGAGCATTTCCTCCATCCCCTGGTGGATCAGGTTGCCCCAATGCATGCCCAGCCTGTTTTCGTCATCATCTTTCAGGCCCAGGGTGTGTTCCACAAAGAAGCGAAACGGACAGCCCGCGAATCGCTCGAGGGCCGTGGGGGAAAAACCCCGGGTCTCATGCCAGATGGCCCGAATCAGGGGCAAGGCCCAAGACTCGAGGGTGGGCTGCGGGACAATGGCTTCGGCACCATCCTTGGTTTTCACCAGGGTTGGTATTCCATCCAGCCAAGAGCCTATTTCGCCTTTCAACGGGTTGCTTTCCAAAGTCTCGTCCCACTGGCGCAAACCTTGCCAGAGGCCGTCCTCCTCGCCGGGTTGAAGGGTGAGGATCGGTTCCTCTTTCAAACCGGTGACCTTGAGGATTTCGCGCCAAAACGGGCTTGGCTGGAGCCGCTCCTCGCCTTCCTGTCCCGGTCTGGTGAAAACCACGCGGCGGGTGGAAATCAGTCCCTGGCAAAGCATGAGCTTCGCTTCCCGTTCGATGCGACCGGGTTCGGCTGGATCGAGGTGATCCTCGCCACGGGCCCGTGGGGGGAAGGCATCCTGCCGCATCCCTGTCCAAAACAGGATGTCAAAATCGCCTCCACGCAACGCTTCGGGTAACAGGATCTGGACAGCCGCGGTGTCCTGCGCCCTCAGGCGGAAAGATTCGGATTGGATGGCCAGGGTGAGGGCTGTGGCCAAGTCAGGCTCATCGGTGTCCGGATTGGTGATGAAATATTCAGCCGGAGTGGAGGCGACGCCTTCCAGGGCATCGAGCAGGTTGTTCCAGGCGAGCTGATCCTCTTCCAGTTCCCGCTCCGGCAGTCCGGCCGGTCTTTGGGCGCCCGCAAGGGTGGTATCCAACTCGAGGCCCGCCAGGAAAGCGGCAAGGCGTGAAACCAAGGTGGAACCGGGGGACTTGTCCGGGTGAACAAAGGCGAAAACTTCCACCAATTCACGCAGGCGACCGCTTGCAGCCCGCGCCAAATCCAGCAGGTTTGCCGCCCATTGTTGCCTACCCGTGTTCTCCTCAGCGGCCGAGGGAAGATCCTTGTCCGGTTGGCTGGCCCTTTGAATCGCATGGGTCCAGAATTCAAGCCATGCTTCAGGGGTTTTGGCTTTGCGCACACCCAAACCCAGGCGGCGCAATTGAGGAAGTAGCCATTTCTTTTCCAGCTTGCGGTTGAATTGACTGCTTCCCAGCAGGGTGTGGAGTTGTTCGTGGGAAAACAGGCCATCCCTCGCGGCCAAAGCGACGCGGACCAAACGGGCCAACCGGGATGACTCCAAAGTCATGGTTTCCGCCTGGGGCGAACAGGCGATTCCGGCGCGCTGGCAAGCCATACGAAATCTGGTGGCCTCGGAACTTTCCGGCACCACGATGGCTATGCGGTGGGGGTTTTCCCTCAAGTGGTGATCATCGCGCAACAGGGACCGGATTTCGGCTGTCACCCAGGAGGGTTCATCACGGCGCTGGGCCACCAGGGCCATGCGCAGGGCACCTTGGGGCAACGGGATGGGCGATTCCGTCTTGGGTGTGGAAAGACAGGCAGCCAACGGGGCCAAGGGGCCGTCAGGTTCTGCCGGATCTTGCATGGACCTGCCTGTGGGAAGGAACAAACGCTCGAGGATCCGCTCGACATCCCCATGCCAATAGTGGCCCCGAATGGAGGGTATCCACCAGCGAACCTCGGTGAGATTGGCCAGGCTTTCAACCAGCCTGAGTGACTGCTTGTCGAGATGGTGGAAACCATCCAGGAGGATAAACGGGAGATTGCGTTCCACCCAGCGGGCAACCGGCGAATCGGATTCGCCGAGTTCATCTATCAGGTTCTCAGTGGCGGAATGGAAATCGGATGCGCCATCGGCCTGCAGGCCCTCGCGGTACAAGCACATGACAGGTTGCAGGGCCTCGGATCGCCTGGTGGCCAAATCCCGTCCGGTTTCCCGGATCGATTCCGCCACTTCCTCGGCCAAGGGCTCCTGCGTATGCAGCTGATTCCATGCACGAATGGCTTTTTCCACCATGCCCGGGGAGTGGGTTTGACCGGTGGCCTGGAGGGCGTGGGAGAATCGAAGGGCCTGCTCGGCACCGCCAATCAACCGGCTTTGGCGCATGCAGAAACCGCCCAGATGCGAGGCCAGCTCCGCAAGAGAAACGATACGGGGAAGCAAACGGGCCCCTTCAGCTCCGTTGGGCAGGGGTTGCTGCAAAGCCCGTCGCCTTCGGGCGGTTGGAACCACAATCCAGGCTTTCTGGCCCGCATCCGCCAGTTCTTTCCGCCACATGGCGATGGTGAAATCCTGTTCGCCATCCCCCGAAAAACCATCCCCTTCCGGTTCGGATGAACCGGAATTTCCGGGGTGGCTTTGGAAACAAGCAAATCGGGAAAAGCAGACACGAAGCGGCACGGCAGGTTCCTCCAAGGCTATATTCGCAGGAACCGGGCAGATTTTTCAGAATATTGGGAGAATTTGGCAGGCCCTAGGCACCGAATTCCCCTGGAATGATTGACCGAATGAAATCGAAAGCTGTTTCAGTGTTTACCTGTGGTTTTGGCCGCTATATTGAGTTTTTCGATCGCCTGCTGGCGTCGAACGGGACCGTAGCTCAACGGTTAGAGCAGGGGACTCATAATCCCTTGGTTCAGGGTTCGAATCCCTGCGGTCCCAGTTGCAAGTGGTTGTGAATACAATTTTGCGGAATCAGTGAGGCGCGGGGAAGTTTCAGGCGGCGAAATCCAAGGGCTTGCCGGTGATCTTGTGGATGGTTTGGGCGATTTCACGCCCCTGATTCTCGTCCCGAGTGCGGAAAAGGATCGATTCCTGGCGACCCGAATGGCGGGTGAGGGCGATCACCACATATGGGCGATGCATGACCAGAAAATAAAAAACAACCCCGGGCACGATGGTTGGCACCAGCAACAGGACCATCACCACCCATTCGAAAAATCCCATGCTGGAGCGAACGGAACATTTGACACCCTCGTGGCCCTCAGGGAGGTGGTGCGCCTCGGCCAGGTTGACAAAACCGATATGGAATTTTCT
>JAFMJU010000355.1 GCA_017853285.1 Gemmataceae bacterium | reverse complement strand
CTCCTGTTGTCCCGCACCGGGGGAAGGACAAACCCCCCGTCGTGAGGATGAAGGTCGAGGCGCTGTGGCTTCCGTTGGGGGTGATAACATGGAATTGGTTTGGAGCAGCCTGGATGTTTCTCACTGGTTCCAGGCACCGCAAAATGACTCCGGCCCGATCCGCCCGTTGGATTAGCGCCTGAAGCACATCGCTGGCTTTGTTGCTGACCGGGAATACCTTGCCCGTTTCCTCGACCTTGGTCGCGACGCCCTCGGACTCGAAAAAAGAAATGGTGTCGCGTGTGCTGAATGAGGCCAGTGGGGAGTGCAGAAACCTGCCTTTTTTACCGTAGGCGCTGACAATACCGCGGTTGTCACAGTGGTGGGTGATGTTGCAACGGCTGCCGCCGGACATCAGGATTTTCACGCCCGGACGGGCGTTTTTTTCCAGAACCAGGACCCGGGCCCCTGCTTCCGCGGCCGAGATGGATGCCATCAGGCCAGCGGCCCCGCCGCCGGCCACCAGGACATCCCAGCAGGGTTGGATCTCGGCGTTGGTCGACATTAACCGGCCCTGGACTTGGCGGTAGCCACAAAATCCTGGGCAAGCCCCTGTGCTTTCTGGTCAATCTCATCCTTAATATTCGCCCATTTGGAATCTGTCATTCCGGCTGGTCGTGGGTCCGAGCATATTTCCACATAGGCTTTCGCTTTCGGTTCTGTCCCGCTCGGGCGAAGAACAACCCGGGCATGGTTGCCCATCTCGAATATGAGCACATTTCGGCCGGCCGCATCCGTGTTGCCCAAAATGGGCCCCAGCCGCCCGTTTGGATCCCGAAGGTCCTCAAAGCTGGTGACGGTATACCCCCCGATTTCCTTGGGAGGGGAGGCCCGGAGAGAGTCCAGCATGCGGGTCATTCGGGTTTTCCCGGTGATACCCTCCATCTGGATGTTGACGCCGTCATTGCGGAAGTAGCCGTGGCGCTCCTGTAATTTGAGAAGGTAAGCCCATGCGCTGGACCCCTCCCGTTTTTGGGTGAGTGCAAGTTCGGCCATGAGCAGGGCCGCGCCGGCGGCGTCCTTGTCGCGGATATCGCAGGTCACCAATGCCCCGTGGCTTTCTTCTGTCGCAATGATGAAATCCCGCAACCCTCCCCGGACATCACCATATGCGTTTGTGGTTTCGAGATTTCGCAATACCTCAGCGATGTATTTGAAGCCGACCAGAAGGTCGCCAACCAGTTGAACCCGGGCCGATTCACAAATCCTTGAAATCATCCGGGTGGTGACCTCCGTTTTCACCACGATGGGCGAGGATGGAAGGGTCCCCTGTCTGGCCATCGCCTCAAGCTTGAACGCGGTCAGCATGGATGCGATTTGGTTCCCCGTGACGAAACGGAATTTGCCTGAATAGTCGGGGACCAGGGCGCCCAACCTGTCGGCGTCCGGGTCAGTGGCCAGCACCAGGTCCGCGCCTATTTTGGAGGCAAGGGCCTCCGCCCTGTCCATTGATTCGGGAACTTCGGGATTGGGGCTTTTGGTGACATGGGTGAATTGGCCGTCCGGTTGCATTTGTTCGGGAACCGGAGTCACCTGGAAACCGCGGGCCTCCAAAAGTTCCATGGCGGTCATCGCCCCAACCCCATGCAGTGGTGTGAAAACCACCAGCAATTCACCCTGTTTGGGGGGCACCGCCAGGGATTCCTTCTCAAGAAGCCCGATGTATTCCTTGTGGGCGCTGTTGTCGAGGAAACTGATCAGATTCGATTTGACGGCATCCTGCCAATTCATGGAGCGAATGACATGGACCTTGTCCACAAGGTCCGCCATGAGTTGATCCTCCGGGGGGACAGGTTGGGCCCCGCGCTCATCATAAAATTTTCCGCCGTTGTCATCCGGCGGGTTGTGGCTGGCGGAAATATTCAGGCCACCTTGAAGGCCACGAAGCCGGATCAGGAAAGACAACTCGGGGGTTGCCGGGAACCTGTCGCTGCCTTGGGGCAGGATCCAAGCGCGGATCCCGTTTGCCGCGTAAACCTGGCACGCGATTTCAGCCAATTTTCGGCTGGATAATCCCAAAAGGGGATTGGGGAGGGCCGGGTTGTAATTCCCTCGCTGGTCCTGGAAACAGCGGACATCATAACCGACCGCAACGGACAGGTTCTTGCCGGGAAACTGTTGGTGAAGGTAGTCGCAGTGTCCCTGTACCGAAGCCCCCAGGGTCCAGGGGTTCATGCGGTTGGGCCCGATTCCCACCGGCCCTCGGCGCCCACCTGTACCGAAGGGAAGAATCTGGCAAAACCTGTCCACCAGCCCGGCAAAGTCACCCTTTTCCACCAGCCATTTGATTTGGGGGTGGTATTCGGCGAACTCAGGTTCATTCAGCCACTTGCCAAGATTCCTGACCGCTTCCTTTTTGCTGGTTTCCGGGGCTTCTACCTTCCCGATTCCCTCGGAAGCATTTTTCAAAAAATCCATGCCTGAATTCCTTTTCCCGTGGTTGCCTGTTCCGTGGCCGGAATGCGTTTGTGGAGGGGATTGCCCTCGCTGGTAAACTGAATGAAATTCTATGTTTTTTTGCGGCCATGCCACGAGAGGAAACATGTTTTCCCTGGAGTATCAATTTGATGTGGTGGTGGTGGGCGCCGGACATGCCGGTGTGGAGGCGGCGATGGCCTCCGCCCGAATGGGGGCTAGTACCTGCCTGCTGACCATGAACGCCGATACCGTTGGGCAGATGAGTTGCAATCCGGCGATTGGAGGTGTGGCGAAGGGCCAGATTGTCCGCGAAATCGATGCCCTGGGGGGGATCATGGGCAGGGTGATCGATGCGACGGGCATCCAATTTCGGATGCTAAATCGGTCCAAGGGGCCTGCGATGCACTCACCCAGAGCCCAGGCCGACAAGAAGGCTTACCAAGCCATGGTGAAATGGTTGGTTGAAAATCAAACCAACCTGACCTTGCGTCAGGAATTGGCGGAAGGGCTGCTCCTCGAGGGCACAGGAAGTGATGGTCCCGGTATCCCCACCCGCCGGGTTCTTGGTGTTCTGTGCCGCGGGGACACGTTGTATCGCGCCCGCGCCGTGGTTCTTACCACCGGCACTTTCCTTCAGGCTGTGATGCATACCGGCGAATCTCGCACCCCGGGAGGCCGTGCAGGTGAGACGTCAGCTGAAAGCCTTTCCGGAGGTTTGACCAGCAGTGGTCTGGAGATAGCCCGATTCAAGACCGGAACCCCGTGCCGGCTGAACGGCCGGACCCTGGACTTTGGCAAACTTGAGGAACAACCGGGGGATGATGATCCTGTGCCCTTCAGCTTTGGCACGGATCAGATCCGCCAGGTTCAGGTTTCCTGTCACCTGGCCCACACCAACCAGGCGGTTCATGACCTTATTCGGGAAAACTTGCACCGCTCCCCGATGTACTCCGGATCCATCAAGTCCAGGGGGCCAAGATACTGTCCCTCCATCGAGGACAAGGTGGTTCGTTTTGCAGACAAGGATTCCCACCAGATTTTCCTCGAACCCGAGGGCAGGAACACCCTTGAGTATTACTGCAATGGCATCAGCACCAGCCTGCCCAAGGATGTCCAGGCGAAAATGCTGAAGATGATTCCCGGCCTGGAAAATGCCGAGGTGATGCGCTGGGGTTACGCTGTTGAATACGATTTCGTGCCTCCCGACCAATTGCACGGCTGGCTGGAAACCAAGCGGGTTCAAGGGCTTTTCCTGGCCGGCCAGATTAACGGCACAACAGGGTATGAGGAGGCTGCCGGCCAAGGGTTGCTGGCAGGGGTGAACGCTTGCTTGGTACCGGCTGGCAGGCCGCCACTGGTGCTCCCAAGGTCTCAGGCCTACCTGGGGGTCATGATCGATGACCTCACCACCAAAGGGGTGGATGAGCCTTACCGGATGTTTACCAGCCGGGCGGAACATCGTTTGATCCTTCGCCATGACAACGCTGATTTGCGTTTGACCCCTTTGGCTTGGGAGATCGGCCTGGTTTCCCGTGAGGCCCATGAGCGCCTGGCAAACAAAAAAAACGCGATCGAGGAACTGACCAGGATTTTGAAAAATGTGAGGGTGGAAGGGGTTTCCTGGTTCGATGCGCTCCGGCGCCAGGAACTGGACTGGGAGACAGTGGAAGCTGATCTGAAAAACCGTGGAATCATCCCGTTTCCTAGGGAGGTTGTGGATCAGGTGGTGTTGGAGGGGCGTTACGCCGGTTATGTGGAACGGCAATACCGTGAGGTGGAGCGTCTGGAAAAGCTGGAGGGGCAGCGAATTCCTCGTGATTTCGACTTCCGGAAGCTAACCCAACTGCGAATAGAGGCGCGAGAGAAGCTGAGTTCTCACAATCCCTCAAGCTTGGGCCAAGCCAGCAGAATTCCGGGGATCAATCCAGCTGATATCGCCG